>JACSRG010000499.1 GCA_014879865.1 Anaerolinea sp. | reverse complement strand
GCGGCGCTGCCTCACAGCGGGTCTTTAAGAAGTCCAATCGGTGGGGTGTCAATAGCAGAGCGTCAGGCTGTCATGGGGAACTCCATGTTACGATGAGACCTATAGGCTTGGCGCAACGTGTGCGGATTGCCACCTAGAGGATGTGAAGATGCGTGCTGCTCTTTTTCTCATTGGCTTGCTCCTGTCTGGGAGTTACGGTCAAGCACAGACGAATCCGGCGTTTGTTGAAGCGGGCATCAATGCCATCTTCGTTGTCGGTGAGGTGACGACGACCGCCATGTACAGCTTCAATTATGTCGCCCCTACAAGCGCTGAAGTTCGCTGGGTGCTGCTCGTCCCGCCCGATGCCTTGGCAATCACGCTCGATACGACCCTGCTGCCGCTGTTTCTCCAATACGTGACCGACCCAGTAATCGAGCCACCTTTTCAAGCACCGGGTCTAGTCTGTACGTTATCGCAGAGGATGGCAGTTGGGGATGGGACGGTACCACGACCCGATTATTACCTCCCGGATCAGGCTGATTTGGATGTTCTAGAGACGCTGGATCAAGCAGTGGCGTTTCTGGAAAGCGACGGAAACCGCCTGAGTCCACAACAGCGCACAGCGTTGAGTAGTTACGCCGATCAGCAGTACGGTTTTGCAGCATTGACCCTTATTCCCGCTCAGAACATCCCCGAACCGGATGGATTCTGGACAAGCATCTACGTTCAAGTATCCCCTACCATCATCGTAACGTATCGCGGAGTTGAACCTCTTTTGCCGCTGGCGTTCCAATCTGTTTCGACTGCGGCACATTTAGATAATTACGATCAGGCAGGGATTCTCCCCTCCACAGCTTACATTTTCGCTGATGTCCCCTACGCTCCGACAAACGCAGCGACCTTCCAACCGGATTTAACCCGTATTGAAGGAGCGCAGAACGAACTCGCCAATACCATGACGCTGGTTGATGGCAACTCAATCTTCTTCGACGAACTTGATCCTGTGTATTACGCCTTGCTTCTGGAGGGGGCAGCAGCGCGCGATGAACCTGCCTTTGCGGCTGAATACATTGGACAAGCGCCCACCATTGAACGCAGAGGATCGACTCCGGCAGAATCTCGGACCCTTGATGCTTTCAATCAACAAGTAGATGGGTTGATCCTCTCCCGCTGGCGCACCTTACTGGATGAAAGCCCTGCTCCTACAGCAGTGCTGTTCGCGCCCAATCCAGCCCTTGAACCCATGCAATTGAATCTCATGAGCGCTGCTGATCCGGCGTGGTTCTATGGCTGCACCAGTCGCAAACTCTATGATCCGGAACTCGAAGCACGCTTGCCCGAGAGGCGCACGTACCTCGAAGCGCTGCATCTCTCCCTCGCGCATCCTGACGGATGGAGTTTGAGTGTGCTGCAAGAGAATGAAGTGCCCATGTATATTTTATCGCCCGTTCAAGTCACACCAGCCCTGTTGGCATTGATGCGCGAGAACGGGAACAGCGCACCAATGCTCGTTGTTCAGGGGCTAGAGCAGGACATCAACCAACCCGGAGTTTGGGAACAATTCCTAGAAGGTACTCCGCCACAGCCCAATACACGTTCGGCTTGTGCGGCAGAGGCATTCTACTTGCCGTCACCTAACGCCATTCCATGGGCAGATGTTGGTGCTACTGCGCCGCTGCGGAGCATTCAAATCGCGCTGCTCTCATCGGCTGAGGACTGTGCTGCCCACCGAGCGTTATACCAAGATATGCTGCGTTATGCGGCGCTGTACCAATATTATCTGTCCCCTGAACTGCGACATACCCTGTTTATCGGCGAGTTATATGAACTGGTCGTCGTTGGCTATCCCGAAGGTTGGATAGAGACAGTGGATCAAGAACGCACGCGCGTCATCGTGCCAGAGGGGGCAACCTACACCGAATCACCAGCAGTCAGAGTCTACCTCGATTATCGGTTGGAAGCTGAACAAGCTGAGCGACAGTTTGGAATATCGATTGATGAGATTTCGAACCAAGCGGTAGTTGAATTCAGAACCAATGAACGGCGGGGTTACCTGCGAAGGAGCCCGATGGGCTTTGGCTACATCGTCGAGTTTTCTGCGCCGGTTAATGAGTTCGATACTTATGCAGATTTGCTGTATCTGATGGCGTTGACTGCTCGGATCGCTGAGCCTTCAGAGGATGATTAGCGTGCATCGAGAGTAGCTTTAATGGAGCGAGAGTGGATGTAGGTTGTGGACAACCGGCTTCATCGGATTGCTCCACCGCTCGACGACTCCGTCGGTAATCAGGAGCGCCGAACTGCGATTGACGTGGGGCAGTGCCCGAAAGCACCACCCCTACGCTGATGAGGAACTCAGAAGGCGATGTCGTCGCCGCTCTCGGCATCGCCGTTGTCGAGGCGATCCAGCAAGACCAAGCGGCTCGCGTCTACGTCGAGGCTCGCCTGCGGCGTCCCCGTTTGGTCAACCCATGCGCTCGGACGCAGCCACTCGCCGTAGATTTGGACAAGGCTTCCCTTGCGAATGTACTGGGCGGCGACATCTGCTAGCTTACTCCACGCATTCACGCGGATCCATAACGTCTGCTTCTCGCCCGCGCGGTTCTTGCGGCTGACCGCCACGCTGAAACTCGCCACCTGCTGTTCGCCGACCGTCTTCACCTGCGGATCACTGCCGACGAAACCTGTCACCTGAAGATGGATGCTCGTTCCCATGATGTACTCCTCGCGCTTTGCGCTTTTTCCATCGACCGTGTGTCGATTGATGACCGTCCGTTAGCAGGCGCAGTCAGGCAGGGGGTCATCGGCACGACGCCAGCCGTTTTCGGTGAGTGGAACGGCGCTAGCCCGGAGAAAACGGCGCAGCGATCCCGCTCGCGGGATTGACGCCCTGCCGCGCCTGCTAGGATCGTCCGGTCAATCGACCTGTTGGGTTGATGGAGGCGCATGCGCGAAGGCAGCACAGGGAGACGGCGCTTCAGGCACGAGCAGCGGGCGTGTCCGTGTGAAAAGCGAGCTAGCACAGGGGAAAAGTCAACGGCGGTTAGTCGAGGGCTGCGGGATAGCAGCGGTGTGTGTCGCGGAGCGGTGGAATGTGGCAGTCGCGCGCCTGTCGCAAGGTGCGAACGCAACGGCGATGCGCCTCAGGCATCGCGTTCCGAAGGGAAGTAGGTGGACTTGAAGTTGTAGAGCGCGGGGTGGTCGCTGTGATGGATCGCCTCGTAGAGCGCGCCCGTGATGCGGCGCAGCCCACTTTGCAGCTTCTCGTGGATATAAGCGTCATCCCCGTGCATGAGCAGGTGAATCGCGGCTTGGGTGAGGTAATCCACAGCGGCGAGCAGTTCATACGCCACCCGTCCGCGCCACGAATGAATCCCGTTGGCGTGCGAGGTGGCGGTCTTGAGGTCATCCAGTCCACGATAGGCAAGGAGCAGGGCTTTCGCCGTCGCTTCGAAGTCGTCGATGCGGGGATCCTCCGCTGCGAAGCGGCGCAGGAAGTCGCGCATGGCATCAACGGTGTGAATCGAGAGCGCATTCACCCCGCAGAACACCGCCAGTCGCTGCCACGCCCCGTCGAAATCGGGATGACCACACACTTCCAGACAGGTATCCTGTAAGGCGTTCATCCCGTCGATCAGACGCCGGTCGTCACGGATATACAGGTTCGAGTCCAGCAGTTCACGGATCGCGTTGTACTGTGCCGCGTCGAAGTGCGCGTGATAGCGTTCGAGTACGGCAGCTTCCAAATCGTAGCTCATGAGCTTGCCCTTATCGCTAGAGAGCTTCATTGCGACGAATAAGCGTGGTGATGATATTTGGATCGATCGCACGCTGATCAATCTGTTGTAGTAGATGTTCGAGCACTTGCAGGTCACGGTGCTGTGAAGCTCGAACGGACTTTCGCTGAAGGGCAACCGCCAATTCCCGGTGGGAATGCGCCTCGCCCCTTTTCTTTGAGGATGGACCTGAACGGACGATATAGATGAATTCGTCCATCCAAGGACATATGAAGAAGGCTGCACCCGTTACACCGCAGCGAGAGTCCGATCAGCACAGAGCAGTCGCCCCCTATCCTGCGCCAAGTATCAGCTGAATTCCGCCGAGTGCACCGATCGGCAGATCGACGACTTTAGGTAGTATGACCAGCAGCCATTGAGCAGTGTCGCATTCTCTCATCCTGTCCCTCCAAATAGAAACCCCCGGCACAGCAGGGGTTCTACTCGTGAAACGTTGAAGGTTGCCTTAATCATGATTAGGCAATCGACTTTACCTCTTCCCAAATCCATGAGTAAGCGCCAATGCCGTAGAGAGTAAGCGCTCTATCATCTACCTGCGCCTTTGTTGCGCCAAACACCTCCGGTTCATAGATGTCCGGGTCGTTCGTGCTGCGGACGATGAATGCATCAGTCTGCATATCATACTGCCATGTGTAGTTGTTCTGCTCGCTTGCCCGAAGTACCCGTTCCGCAGTCGCATGGTCAAAGAACGGACAAGCCCATCCATTCCAATTATCACCGTTCGAGTACCCCTCAAACGATTCCGAGGGCATGCTGTCAATCACAAATGTGGTTTTCGTCCACTGAGCCATTGCGTATACCTTTCGCTGATCTTCTCGAAGCATCATTATAGAGTTTATTCTACTCCGTCTTGAACCACATGCCGCTGAAGCGCGCGATTTCACGGTTGTCGAGAAAGCGCACATAGATCGTGTGAATGCCTCGGCTATACGGCAGCACGTTATCGCACAGGGGATAATGACTGACGATGCATTTTCGGTGGGGATCGACGGTGGCGAGTCCGACGATCCGCCCGATGGCACCGGGTTTGGGCAGTTTCGAATGATGGATATTGCCTTTTGGGGTGAGCATTTTGCCTCCTCATTTAAGTGGTTTTGCAGGGTAAATAGAAAGGGCGATCATGCGTGTTCCTCTCCCCACACCGCATGTGGCGGACTTGTTCGCGCCGATGCGCGCCGAACTGCTGCGCGTGCTAAGCAGCTTGGATGATGAACAGTGGACGCTGCCAACGGCCTGCTCCGAATGGTCGGTGCGGGATGTGGCGCTGCACATCCTTGGCGATGACATGGGCTTGCTGTCCAATCTGCGCGATCACGACAGCCCGCCGGGGAAGTTTGACGCCTTCGACGATCTGGTGGCGTACATCAACGCGCGAAATGCGGTGTGGGTCGAGGCGACCCGCCGCCTCAGCCGTCACCTCCTGCTGGCGCAGCTCACCTTCACCGGCGCGCAGTGGGTCGAGTACGCGACGAGCGTCGATCCAGAAACGCCCGCGGGTCCGATTGGCTGGACGGGCAACGCGCAGGACTCGATGGGGCTGCATCTGGCGCGCGAACTGACGGAATACTGGATGCACCACCAGCACATCTGCGAAGCGGTAGTCGTCACCAGTTTGAAAGACGCGCGCTATCTGCACGCGGTGTTGGGGACGTTCATTCACTGTCTGCCGCGCACCTATGCACACGTGGAAGCACCGCCAGACACGCTGGTGAAAGTCGTCATCACGGGAGAGGGAGGTGGCGAATGGCATCTCGTTCGTGAAGTAGAGCGCTGGCGGTTGTACGCGGACACGGATTTACCCCCAACCAGCACCGTGACACTGGACACAGATACCGCGTGGCGGTTGTTCACCAAAGGCGTTGATGCAAAGCAACTTGATGCGCGCTTGCAGGTGGAAGGCGATCCGGCGTTGGGGCAGGTCATGCGTCAGGCTGTCGCGATTCTGGCGTAACGGCGGCATGATCGAGATAGGCTTCCAGTTCTGATCGGCAAATTGGCACGCTTTTGACCGCCGGCATCCCGTCGCAGTGGACAAAGGTGAGGAAGGACGTGATCGGACGGCGGTAGAGCAGCGCATACAGGTAATTGCCAACCACACAGGCGATCCAGTCGTTGATGAGCAGTGACTGCGCCCCGAGAGCGACGAGTTCCGCACACGAGACGGTCTGCTCCTGCGGGACGCTCTCCGGGTCAGGTTCGAGCAGCGTGGGAAACAGCAAACTTTCGTGCGGGAGGTAGACGTACTTGCCATCGCGTCCGTCCAGTTGACGGAGCATCAGTTCACGGTCAGCGCAGTTGCCGATGCAGACCTGTCCAGAAAGGCGGTCGTTACCGGCGGCTATAGCACAGCCGGGAACATGGTTGAGTTCATGTCGCGCGAAGTGGTTATCCACGCAGCTGATCACCAGCGAACCATAGCGGTCGAAATGGCGTTCAGCGTTCACTGGTTCGGCGATCCACGCGGTATCGAGCCCGAGTGCCAGATTGAGTCGCTTGCCCACCACTTCGGCTTTGTAGTGTCCGATGTCGGAGGGGGCGAAGAACGCCTGTCGCCCCACGTTCTTTTCCTCGACGCGATCGGGGTCGATCAGGACGAGTTTGGGCATGTGGAGTCGCTGCCGCCGCATATCATAGAGGATGCGGGCGGCGATCCGCGCGACCTGCGCCCCCGTCCCGCCCACACCGACCACCGTCACCGACTGGATATGGATATTTGGGTCAAACACGTTCATGATTGAGTGTCTCCCAGCATTTGCGCAAGCGTTTTCTTCACCGGAATGAGATCGGACGTGGGGTAGCGCCGGACTGCACGCTTCTCCAGTTCGATCAGCTTCTGTCGAATGTCATGGGGATGCGACTTGGATTTACCCGAACAAGCGTGATCGCCGAAGGGTGAACCGAGCAGCATCGTCCAGTCGTCGGTCAAGGTCGTACCTTTGAGGACAGTGTCGGACACGCGCTGCACCGTCCCCCAGCAGATCGTGCCCGAACTGAACACATTGGGCAGCGGTGCGTGAAAGAGTGGAACGTCCAGCGTTTCGGGGCGGCGTTTCACCGCGAACACGCCGTACTGCGGCGCTTTGTCGTCCGCGGTGACCCGGATCAACAGTAGACCGGGCAGCGGCACACGCAGCGCCATCTCTGCACCGTCGAGAAATACGCCGGTTTTTTGCGGTGGACGGTACTCGACGAGGGTCTTTTTCATGCCGTCCTGCCGGACGAGCAGCGTGTTGCCGTTCAGTAATCCGGTGTCGAAGGTGACCTTTGCCGCGAGCGCCAGCGCGACTTGAGCGGGATCGACGGCGAATTCGGTGACGAGTTCCCCTTGCTGCTTACGTAGCAGCACGCCGAACGAGTAAAAACTGAGGATCAGTGACGGTTGTTCCGTCAGCGCCGATACAAGGGGTATGGCGTTCGCTGCATCGGTATGCATAGCCCTTTCCTTCCGAATGGAGTTAGATTACTTGCTTGACAAGCAGTGAAACGGGAAGCCATGAAATGAATTTGAGTCAGCTTGAAGTCTTGGTGGCAATTGTCGATACGGGAAATATGACCGAAGCTGCTGAAGTGGTTGGACTGACACAGTCCGCCGTGAGTTACTCCGTCAGCCGGCTAGAGGCAGAACTCGGCGTGACCTTGCTGGAACGTGGACGGCAGGGCGTTCACGCCACCGGTATCGGTGCCGACGTGATTCAACATGCCCGCAGCATCCTTAATCAGATCGAAGCGATTCGCCAGAAAGCGGCGCGAGAACGTGGTTTGACAGTCGGTAAACTGCGGTTCGGTTGTGTGCCGACGGTTCCGCCGCGTCTGCTTACCGGTATTTTGCGCGATTTCCAGCAGCGCTATCCTGATATTGACACCGTTTTGTTTGAAGGAACACCACGGGAATTGATCGATTGGTTGGAAAGCGGCGTGATTGACATCGGAACGGTGACGCAACCAGAGCGCTACGGCGTCTCTAGTCTATTTGTTCAGGCGGAAGTTGTGGCGCTGCTGCCAAACGATCATCCCCTTGCAGCGCAGGCGGCGCTCTCGCTTGAGGAGTTGACCCAAGAGCCGTTGATCGGTCCCAAAGCCGAGTACGGATCCCTGAGCCTGCTGTTGGGTTCGACACAGCGCTCGTTCCCGCGTTTACGCCATGAAGTGAGTACGTCGGACACCATTTTTGCCATGGTGCGCGAGCATATGGGGATTGCGCTGGTGCTGAAAATGCTGGTGGATCCCGACACGGATCGGCTGACAACCCGCCCCCTGATCCCCCGACTCGATGTACAGATTCATCTTGCCGCGCATACGCGCTCACCTGTGGTTGAAGCCTTTATGGAAAGCGCTTCGAATTGGGCAAAAGGACACGGCTTTTCCAGTGAATCTGCATGATATTGAGTCATGTTGAGGATAAGGAAATTGATTTGGATTCATGCAAGAGCTGACGTATGCTGACGTTCAGCAGTCCCTCCATTCTCGACTGCATGAACAGACCGGAGTCTAAAGGTCGCTACAATGCTCAAGCAAATGTTCAACATGATTATTCGCAATGGCGGTGGGGCGCAGTCCTCGCCCTCGCTTGATTCGCTGCTGGCAGGCATGGACAAACATCTTGAAAACTTCGACACGCTGATTCAGCCTGCCCTCGAGTCAAAGCCACGCACGCCGTTTGATGCCCACCTGCCCAAAAGTGAAATGACGATGGCGAACCTCAAGCCGCGTCAGAAACTGCGAGTCATTCCGAAGGCACTCCCTCTCATCATCAATATGCAGCGTGCGGCACGGATGTACGATGGCAAGTTCCGACCCACCCGGAGCGAAGCGCCGCCCCAGTTCCTCAGGGAACTCGAAGCGTTAGCGCGAAAATCGGGTGCCAAAGACATTCGCTATGTTCGTGTGCCGCCAAATGCGATTTTCAAGGGCAAGGGGCTTCCCGACCAGTATGCCATTGTCTATACCGTCG
>JACSRG010000628.1 GCA_014879865.1 Anaerolinea sp. | reverse complement strand
TTCAGCGCGGCAGGCGGCTACGACTACGATGTGCAGATCGAGCGCATCCTGACCGGACTCGGCTTTGACGAACGGCTCTACGATACCCCGCTGACGCACTTGAGCGGCGGGCAAAAGACGCGCGCGCTGCTGGCGAAACTGCTGCTCGAACGCCCCGACCTGCTCATCATGGACGAACCGACCAACCACCTCGACATCGAAACGGTCGCATGGCTGGAAAAGACGCTCTACAAGTGGTCGGGCGCGCTGCTGATCGTCAGCCATGACCGCTACTTTCTGGATCGCACCGTGAACACTATCTGGGAGATGACGCGCAACGGCATCGAGGTCTACCGGGGCAACTACAGCGCGTACCTGCGTCAGCGGCAGGAACGCTGGGAATGGCGCGAAAAGGTCTATCATGAGGAAGTCGAACGCTTCTCGAAGGAACTCGATTTCATCAAGAAGAACATCGCCCGGGCAACGACCAACGCCCGCGCCGTCGGACGTCTGCGCGTACTGGGACGCGAACTAACCGCCGTCCATGAACTCGGCTTGATGGGCTACAAGAACGCATCGAACTGGATGGCGACGGGCGTCGGCAACCCCGGCTTGCTCGGCGTGGCAGAGGTTGAGCAAATGCTCAAGACGATTGAGTTCCCGAATCCGCGCCCGCCGCAGTTGCGGATGCGGCTCAAAGCGGGCGAACGCGGCGGCGATCTCGTGCTGCGCACCAACGGCGTGCAAATCGGCTATCCCGGCTATAACCTGTTCACGGCGCAGAACCTCACACTGCTGCGCGGCGAGTGCGCGGCGCTGATCGGCGGTAATGGTACGGGTAAAACGACATTTCTCAAGACGCTGACGGGGGAACTCTCCCCGCTGGCGGGAAAATTGAGCTTGGGGATCAACGTCAAGCCCGCGTATTTTTCGCAGGCGCACGAGGCGCTCAATCCGGAAAACACCGTGCTGGATGAACTGATGCGCCACAAGCCGATGCGTCCCGCACAGGCGCGCACTGTACTTGGACAGTATTTGTTCCGCAATGACGACGTATTCAAGCCGGTGGGCGCGTTGAGCGGCGGCGAACGCGGGCGGTTGGCGCTGGCGATCCTCGCGCAGCAGGGTGCGAATCTGCTGCTGCTGGACGAACCGACCAATCACCTAGACATACAGGCGCAGGAAGTGCTGCAAGAGGCGCTTGAAGCCTTCGAGGGGACGATCCTGCTCGTGTCGCATGACCGCTACCTGATTGCCGAACTGGCGACGCAAATCTGGCAGATCGACGATGGGCGGCTGACCGTATTCAAGGGTTCATACGCCGAATTCGCCGCATAGTGGTACTGGAGCAAGATCATGACTCTCACCGTACAACCGTATTCGGGCGAACGCGACTTCGACGCGATGCGCTCGATCCTCGTAGCGGGGCGGGCGCACGCGCGTCATTCCGGTTACATCCACATCGGCGACCTGAACTGGTGGCTGTATTACATCCTCCCCCGCCAGTACGACCTGCGCGAAATCGCCTACGTGTGGCGCGCCGGGAGCGAGGTCGTCGGGTGGACGCTGTTCACGCCGGATGAAGGTCTGTTCGACCTGTTCGTGCATCCTGATGAGCGGCACAGTGAGCGCCGCGAACACATGCTGGCATGGACGGAAGAACGCATTGTCGAGATTGCCCGCCGCGAAGGGCTAAGCGAAGTCCGCGCCGAGGTGTTCGAAGACGATCAGGCGTGGAGCGGTCTGCTTCAGGCGCACGGATTCAGCCCGGATGAGAGCCGCCCATCGCTGTACACCGTCCGGTCGCTCGAACACATCCCCGACCCGGTGCTGCCGGATGGCTTCACGCTGCGGTCAATGGGCGGCGAGGAAGACATCGAGCAGCGGGCGAGCGTCCACTTCGCGGCGTTCTCGCCCCGCAGCAAGATGACGGCGGACAAATACCGCGCCTTCAGGCGTGCGCCGGATTACCACGCCGACCTCGACGTGATCACGGTCGCGCCGGATGGTCGGATCGCGTCCTTCGCGATGGCGTGGGTGGACACGGAAAACGAGATCGGCTTGTTCGAGCCAGTCGGTACACACCCCGACTTTCAGCGGCGCGGGTTAGCGCGGGCGACGCTCTTTGAGGCACTGCACCGGATGAAAGCGGCAGGCGCGCACGAGGCGCTCGTCTGCCCCTATGCGAGCGATGATGCCCGCCATCTTTACTTTTCCGTTGGTTTTGAACAGCGCAACCGGTTCATCGGATACCGCAAGCCGAGCTAGGGTGTCAATCAGCAGCGGTGTCCACACTAGACCACTTCCAGTGGACACCGCAGTTGGCGAAATCACTCTGTATCAGCCTCGTCATCGAACGCGCCGTTCGCCCGCAATTTTGCCTCGATGCCTGCCTTTTCCTTGCTCGTTTGGGGGAACAACTTCTCTACTGCGTCGGCGAGAAGTGCGATCAGGTCTGAGTTGGTCACGCGATACCTAGTCGAGCCTTGATAGCGCACATATGGGTGAAACGCATTGATTACCATCGTCAATCCGCGTTTCACCTGCTCACTCGAAAACGGTGTTGCAAAGAACCACTGCTCGTTAATCAGACTCATGACTAATTCAGGGGCAACATCCAAGTGGCGACCGCTCTCCAACCGCTGTGTATTTAGATAGCCTATGACGACTGTCTCGTCAGACTCGCAGTATTGGATTGCCACATCGACGGTGGCGTCAGCAACACTCCAATCTTTTGGTCTCCACCTCCATGTACTACTGGAATACAACGGAGGATGGAGTGTGGTTCGATCACGGTTGGCATGATTAAGGTACGATGCCAATCCGTCGGGAAAGTAGAAGTTGTCCGCTTGTCCCGTACGCTCGTCGTGGAGGCTGAAAATTGTGCGAGGGAAAAGGCAGGCGAGTTCATGCAAGCGTGCCGCCCATGTTTCATAGCTGAACGAATGTTTCTCGAAGAGGGTGTAGTCGGGTCGAGCCATGATCCTCGTCCCATTGCTTTCCCCGGTATCTAAACCCCGGACACGCAAAACTGGTGCCAGCGGCTTGCCCTCACGATACTCCTGCCGCCACAAAAAGCCTTCACGCTTGACCTCCGCGATGCACTCTGCGGCTAAAGCATTGACAACTTGAAGGGGTATGACGCCGAAAAGCCCCCATTGGGCTCCTGTCCCTATCATGGTCATCGCCATTTCAAATTCGCTTGTTCCGTGAAATTCACTGATCCGAAGCCCATGTCCGTTGACTATTATTTCAATCTGATCGTCCGGTTTCAGAAACAGCCGTACATGATCTGCGTGTTCTTGAAAGACTTGTTGAACGGCATGTTGAAGGAGCCATTCGAGCCAATTGTTTAGCGCCTGTAAATCTGTTCCTCCGACATACATGCCGGGGCGTAACCGCATATGTTCACGTGGATCGAGTGGCTTAACGGAGTTTTCGTCGTATTTCGGCTTCTCTTGCAACATCGCGTTTTCCTCGTGATCGGCTCTCTCAATTATACCCTCGCGCTCGTTATTCGACTTTGCGGCATAATAGGAATTGACCTGCCAATTGAGGGGAAATACGTCATGTCGCCACGCCATCACACCATTAACGCCAATGGGATCGACCAGTCCGTCTACGAGTGGGACGGAAGCGGCACGCCGATCCTGTTCGTGCATGCGACCGGGTTTCACGCCCGCGTCTGGGACGCCGTGATCGACCTGCTGCCGGGCGTCCACGCCTACGCCCTCGATCTGCGCGGGCATGGGCTGACGGAGAAACCCGCCCCACCCTACGCATGGAAAACCGTCGGCGTCGATGTAGCGGCAGCAGCGGAAGCATTAGGGCTGCGCGGCGCTCTCGGCGTAGGGCATTCGATGGGCGGGCATTCGCTGACTTATGCGCAGGCACATCACCCGGATTTGTTCGCGCGCCTGCTCTTGATCGATCCGGTGATCCTGCCCGAGTTCGCCTATGTCGGCGCGCTCGAAGGCGAGCACTTCGCCAGCAAGCGCCGCGCCGATTGGTCGTCGCCCGACGAGATGATCGCCAAGTTCGAGACGCGCGCCCCGTTCAACCGCTGGAACCCGCGTGTGCTGCGTGACTACGTGAATTTCGGCTTGCTGCCCAGAGCAGACGGCGGGTATACGCTGGCATGTCCCCCGGCGGTCGAAGGCGCGATCTACATGCAGAGCAGCGGCGGCAACATCTACCCGGAAATCGCCGGGATCACGATTCCGGTGGCGATTTTGCGTGCCAAAGGCTCGTGGAACATCGACGTGACCGACTTCACCTCCTCACCCACCGCGCCCGATCTCGCCAGCCGCTTTCAACACGCGGAGGATGTACATCTGCCGGAGCACACGCATTTCATCCCGATGGAAGCGCCCGAACTGGTGGCGGATTACGTCCGCCGGTCGCTGACCGCCCTTGCATAATCGGTGTTTTGCGCTTGAATCTTGTGCTAACGGCTAATTGCTAAAGGCTGGCTTTCCCCATGAAACGTTCTGAAATCAATGCCATTCTCCGCGATGCGGATGCGTTTATCCGCGCACATCAATTCCATCTGCCGCCCTTCGCCCATTGGTCGCCAAGCGACTGGGAGGCTAAAGGCGAGGATGTCCGCGAGATTCCTGCCAACGGACTCGGGTGGGACATCACCGACTTCGGTCAGGGCGATTACGCACACCTCGGTTTGACGCTGTTTACCATTCGCAACGGCAGTCCGGCGAACCTCAAGACAATGCAGGGCAAGACCTACGCCGAAAAGCTGTTGATCGTGGACGTGAATCAGGTGACGCCGTTCCACTTCCACTGGACGAAAACCGAAGACATCATCAATCGCGGCGGCGGCTTGCTCAAGATTCAGCTTGCCAACGCCACGCCCGACGACAAACATCTGGAAGACACCGATGTTACCGTCAGCATGGATGGAGTCGAATATCACTTCCCCGCCAACCACGTCGTCACGCTGCGCCCCGGCGAGAGCATCACCCTGCCGACGCGCCTGTATCACAAGTTCTGGGCGGAAGAAAGCCGTGTGCTCGTCGGCGAAGTCTCGGTCGTCAACGACGATCACGCCGACAACTGCTTCCTCGAGCCGCTCGGTCGCTTCCCGACCATCGAAGAAGACGAAGCGCCGCTCTACCTGCTCGTCGGCGACTACGGCAAGTACTACAAAGCGTAGCGATTAGCAGTTAGCTTTTAGCCAAGAGCTAATTGCTAACTGCTGTCTACCTTCTTGGCGTCTTCGCGCCTTCGCGCCTTTGCGTTGCGCTCTTCTCCTTGCCTTTTGGCTCTACTATCACGGGCGGTGGCTGATTCTTCTTGGTCAGGTAATCGGTATAACCGCCCTCGAAGCTCCGCAGACCGCCATCTTCCAGTTCGACCACGCGATCTACCACGCGATCCAGAAAATAGCGGTCGTGCGAGATGACGAAGACCGCGCCCTCGAAATCTTCCAGCGCGGTTTCGAGTGCCTCGGAAGATTGAATGTCGAGGTTGTTGGTCGGCTCGTCTAGCAGCAGCAGATTCGGGCGCTGAAGCATGAGCGCGGCGATCTGCAAGCGACTGCGTTCGCCGCCGCTCAACGTGCCGATGGGCTGGCGCGTCTGGCTGTAGGTAAACAGGAAGCTGATCAGGAACGCCACCGCGTCGCCTTCGCTCGACGGCGACACATCGCGGATGAACTCAATCGGCGTGCGCTCGTACCACGCATGGAGCGTCTGATGTTCCTGCGCGTAATAGCCGACCTTCGTGCTGTTGCCGATCTTGACTTCGCCGCTCAATGGAGTGAGTTCTCCCAGAATCAGCTTGAACAGCACCGACTTGCCCGACCCATTTTTGCCGACCAAGCCAACCCGCTCCCCGTGCCGCACGAGCAAGTCGAGATCGAAAAAGACCGGATCGTCGTCAAACGCCATCGACAGCCGCTTGGCTTCGAGTGCCTTTGTGCTGCCGCGTGATCCGGCAAACTCCAATTCAAGCTGGCGGCGCTCGGTGACGCGCTCCACCAGTTCGCCGTTCGCCTCCCACCGTTCGAGCATTTTGCGGCGACTGCGCGCTTGCCGGGCATGACGTTCGCTCAGATCGGCGGCAGCAGCCAGTTCAAAGCGTTTGATCGCCGCTTCGACCTGTGCGACGCGCTTCTGCTGCGCCACATACATCTGCTGCTGACGCAACCGCGCCAACTCGCGCTCAAGGGCATACTGAGTGTAGTTGCCCTTGTACTCGGTCAGCTTGCCTTCTTCCATTTCGACGATCCGTGTGACCACCTCATCGAGCAGGTAGCGATCATGCGAGACAATCACCACGCCGCCCGGGTAGTCGCGCAGAAAGATTTCTAGCCGCCGCTTGGACTCCAAGTCGAGATGGTTGTCAGGTTCATCCAGCAGCAGCATATCCGGCTGTTCCGCCGCCAGCCGCGTGAACTGCACCAGCTTTTTCTGTCCACCGCTCAAACCATCGGTTGGCAAATCATAGTCGGCGGACTTGAAACCGAAATGCGCCAGAATCGACCGGACTTTGCCCGCGTGCTGCGATCCGCCGAGCCGTTCGTATTGTTCGAGCAGGCGCTCCTGTTCGCCGAGCGCCCGTGTCAGTTGATCCGGGTCGTTGTATACGCCGGGATCGCTCAAGCGGTGTTCGACCGCGTTCAGCGCCGCGTCGATCTCTGCCAGCTTGGGCGGCAGGATCATTGCCTCCTCGATCAGCGTGCGCCCCGGCGTCAGTTCGACCTGCTGCGGCAGATAGCCGACGCTCACCCCGCGCTGCTTGACCATGCTCCCGGCGTCCGGCTGGTACACCCCGGCGATCACCTTGAGCAAACTCGACTTGCCCGCGCCGTTATGTCCGATCAAGCCGACGCGCGCGGCGCTGTCGATGACCCACGATAACTCTTTGAAAATCACCCGCCCGTCGTAGTTCACGGTGATGTTGTTGATGTGAATGATGTGCATTGTTCTCCCTCACGGAATCAAAAACGGCTGCGAACGTCGATGCGCCGCAGCCGTCAAAATGACGAAGTGTGTTACAAACTTACTCGGTGACTAGGCGCATCTGTACAAGGAATGCGCGACATCATGCGCGATGAGCGCGAACGTCAGGGTGGAGTAAGGGGTCATGTGTACCATGCGCATCAGCGTATCAGAAAAAGCGCGCACTTGTCAACGGACATCTGCGCCCGCTCCATCCCGACTGCTGACAGTCTCCAGTTGATCCGGCGGCGGAACGGTGAGATCGTCGGCGACAAATGCGGGCAGCGGCACGGGCGCATACCCTGCAACCGCGAACGTCGCAGCGTCGGGTCGCAGCGTGTTGATCGCATTGTCGCGCAAGAGCTGCATCTCGTTACAGGTCGGGTTGTCCGCCGCGCAGCCCGCGCCATCGCCCAAGCCGAGGGGATGATCCGCGCCGCCGTTCCAGATCACGTTGCCAACAATCTGCAGGTCGTCGTCCGCTAGCACCGGCACAGGCGCGCCAAACGGCGCGAAGATCGTGAAGTGCGACCACTGACTCTGGTAGCCGTCCGGGTTGTAGAACACGTTGTTGTAGACAAACACGTGCCGGTTTGGGATGCGCACAAAGTTCTCGCCATCGCCGATGAGGTCATTGCCCCAACCGCCCGCCGCAGCGTATTCAGTACAGAGAACACGCGACGGGTCGTCCGCGCCACCGTCGCAGCTTCGCCCACCGAAGACCGCCTCGAACATATGACTGCGCGCGCCGATGCGAGTGAAGGTATTGTGCGCGATCAACACGTTGTAACCGCCTTGCACGCCCGCGCCTGCGCCGTCGGTGTCATGCACGACGTTGTTGACGAACCGGATGTAGTAGGCTTCGTAGGTCAAGAAGGGCGGCACCATATACTGGAAGCCCGTCCCCTGCCCCGCGCTGAATCCGCCTGTGCCGCAGTCGTAGAACTCATTGCGCTCATACGTGATGTAAGCTGACCCGCCTTTGGCGTAAGCGCACCAGTCGCCCGCGTTGTGAATCGTACTGCCGATCACATGCCCGTGCTGCACGGCAACGAAATCCAGCGCATTGTCCCACGCGCCCGAAATGTCACTGTCTTCGATATAAATATGCGTGGACTGATTGAACTTGACTGTTTCTTGCGTTTGGTAGGTGTCGGGGTCAGCGCCGACGAACGTCATCCCGCGCAGCAGCACATGGTCGCAGCGTTCGCAGTGGAAAGCGTCGATCCCTTCGGCGATCCGCATGTCCATGAAGTAGACATAGCGCGCATCGAACAGGTTGACGGTAGCGATCTGCGTCGTTTCAGCCCCCGCCCCGCTAAACAGGATCGGATGCTCGAATGTGCCGTAGCGCGACTCCCAGTAGTTCGGCAGCATGTCGGCGCTGTAGCGCCCCGCTGCCACATGAAAATGGTAGCCTGTCGCCAGTTCGACGCCCATCGGGATGCGCTGCCATGCTTCGGTGATAGTCCGCAGCGCAGTTTCGGAACTGTCGCCCGTGTTGGCGTCGTCTCCATTGACCGGATCGACGTAAACATCGGTTAGCGTTGGCGAGCCGATGTCATAGTAACGGAGATCGTCGCTCTGCTGCGCGCCAGCAGCCGACACGAAAAACAGCAATAGGAACAGGGTGAGTAGAATGGGCTTCATCGATGAGCTTCCTATCCTGAAGTAGGGTATTGTACCCTCAATTGCTGCGAAGAATCGTAGAGTTATGCGCTTTCGCCGGGGTACACCAAGCCGATCTGTGCGCGCACCGCGTCCATGATGCGCATGAGTTCGAGCGACTCGTCCAGCGGC
>JACSRG010000882.1 GCA_014879865.1 Anaerolinea sp. | reverse complement strand
TTCGACCCGGCGAAGGTCGAGAAAATCCCCTACGAGGACGAAATCCGCGCGCTGATCGCCAAGCTGGAAGCGGAGAAGAAAGCGAAAGAAGAAGCGGCGGCAGCAAAAGCGGCAGCAGCAGCGCCGCGCAAAGCAGCAGGGACAATCGCCGCCGCCAAGACGACACTCAACTCATTCCTGATCAAGCCGGAAGCGTACCGACCTTCGCGCAGCGGCGTCAAGCGATTCATCGGGCGGTTGCCGCGTGAAGACAGCTAAATCCCCCTCGCCACATGGGGGTGAGGCGCGGGCAAGCTCAACTGCTGTGCACGGTCACAGGACGACGGAGAGTGCGAACCCGTCGTAGCCCTTGCTGCCGACCGTCTGGAGCGTCGTCGTGCTGACGCGACCGGCGGCTTCTTCGCGGGCAGCGGCGTCAAAGAAGCGGCGCACGCCCTGCACGCTCGCATCTTCGCTCACCGGGTTGATGACCTCGCCGTGACGCACGACGTTGTCGGTGACGATCAGGCTGCCGGGGTGGGTCAGCGTGAGCACGCGCTGAAAATAGAGGGCGAGATTGGCTTTGTCGGCGTCGATGAAGACGAGATCGAAGGGCGGCGTCCCGGCGTCGCCGAGGCGGGTGAGGAGTTCGACGGCGTCGCCGACGCGAATCTCGACCTTGTCGCTCAGTCCGGCGCGGGCGATGTTGGCGGCGGCGACCTGTGCGTGCTTGGGACTGAGTTCGAGCGAGATCAGCTTGCCGTCCGCGGGGAGCGCGCGGGCTAACCAGATCGCGCTGTACCCGCCGAGCGTGCCAAGTTCGAGAATCGAGCGCGCGTTGATCGAGCGGGCGAGCACATACAGCAGCTTGCCCTGCGCGGGCGATACCTGAATGGCGGGCAGTTCCGCTGCCTGCGAGTCACGGAGCGCATCCGTGAGAACGGGGTCAGATGGGATGACCTCCGCTTCGATGTAGGCATCGACGGCTGTCCATGTTTCTTGGCTCATGATCTCTCCAATTGTTCAGTTGTGTAGGGACGGGGCATGTCCCCGTCCCAGAATCGATTGGCTTACTCGTCGCCGTAGGGGTCGTCTGCCATGCTGCCGCCGTCGCGCGAGTCTTGCCCGAACACGTCCATCAGGAAGTTTTCCATCTGCGAGACGGTGTTGGCGCGCAGCACGTAGATCGGCGTACCGCGCCGTTCGGCATCCACGATCAGCTTGGGGCGGCGGCGGTAGTAGTTCTTGAGCGTGACGATCATATCGACCTGACCGGGTTCATCGACCAGCGTCAGCGGCAGGTGCAGACGCCGCGCCGCCTGCTGCAAGCGATTGCGCGCCACGCCGTACGCGTAGACGACCATCGGCTTGCCGCTGCGATTTTCGGCGGGCGTGCGTTCCGGCGGACGATCATAGGCGGCGGGGCTGCGCTCATAACCGTCGGAGCGCGGGCGTCCCTTGCCGTTGCGTGACCCGTTACGCTCGGCGGGTCCGCCGCGCGTGTTGCGTTCGCTGATTGTGCGGATTTCCGGCTGCTGCTGCTCGATCATGACCTCGCCGTTTTCATTGCGGTAGCGCACTTCGACGGGCAGCGGCTTTTCGCGCAGAATCGCATCGACTGCCGCCGCGACATCCTCATGCACGATCATGCGGTCGCGGGTTTGCAGTTCGACCAGCACGTCAAAGGTCGGTGGGGCGCGCCGTTCGAGCACGGTCTTCTGCGTACCGCGCCGCCGCGCTTCGTCGTCGCCGAGCGTGACGGCTTGAATCCCGCCGACCAAGTCGGAGAGCGTCGGGTTGAGCAGCAGGTTGTCGAGTGCGTTACCATGCGCCGTGCCGATCAACTGGACGCCGCGTTCGGCAATCGTGCGCGCCGCCAGCGCTTCGAGTTCGCGCCCGATCTCGTCGATGACGATCACTTCGGGGTTGTGGTTCTCGACCGCCTCGATCATGACCTCGTGCTGACGTTCCGGCACGGAAACCTGCATCCGGCGGGCGCGTCCAACGGCGGGGTGCGGCACATCGCCATCGCCGCCGATCTCGTTGGACGTATCGACGATGATAACGCGCTTGGTATCGGCGAGGACGCGCGCGGCTTCGCGCAGCGCGGTCGTCTTGCCGACGCCGGGCGGTCCCAAGATCAGGATGCTCTGACCGGATTCGATCAGGTCTTGCAAAATATCAATCGTGCCGTAGACCGCGCGCCCGACGCGGCAGGTCAGCCCGACGATTTCATGGCGGCGGTTGCGGATGGCAGAAATACGGTGCAGCGTCCGCTCCATGCCCGCGCGATTATCCGCGTCGAATGCCCCAACACCATCCACGATGGCGTCGAGTTCGGCGCGGGTGACTTCGTGTTCTGAGAGGGGAACTTCCCCGGTAGTGTAGCGGGCGGTTGGGATGCGCCCCAAGTCGAGCACGACTTCGAGCAAGTCTTCAGGGTGTCCCAACTCGTCCAGCTTGGAAATGATGTGAGGAGGCAGTACACGCTTGAGTTCGTCTAGATTATCCGTTATCCGACGTTCCATATACTGGTGGCTATTCTCCTTGATCGATCACCGATTTAGAAATAGGCGTGGTTGGCGGGCGAATCCCGACCGGAACAGCTTCCAACGCCTGCTTGAGCGGCGCAAAGACCGCCTGACGAATCCCTGCGGCGATGTGGCGCACCATCACCGCCTGCTGCTTGCAGGACTCAAAGCCGAGTTCGGTCAGCCCTTCTTCGAGCCAATCCTGAAACCGGCGGACACACACATAGACGGGCAGTTTTTCTGCCCGGTTTGCCCGCGCGTTGGCGCGTAGAATCGCCCCGGCGAGGATCGAAGCGGCATCGTGGTACGGGATGTCCGGGTGCAGGAACGGCATGAGGTAAATACCGCTCTTGCCTTCGGTCACGGCGATATACCCCTGAATGCGATCTCCGGCTCCGCGATAGACGAAGCCCTGACTCTCGCTCGATGGGACGGCGACGGGCTGCACCAACCGGGGAACGATGTTACAGTAGAGCAGTTGGACTTCCATCGCGTCGGCGTCGGTTTCGGGCTGGAGATCGGCGGGCGTTATGTCGTCAGGGATGCTTACGCCGGTGGCGCGCTTCCAGACTTCCTGACGGGCATACACGGCGAAACCAGCCGTGCGCAGCGTGACGAACAGCGGGCTGTCTTCATCGACTTCGCAGGTGAGCATGTGCGCGCCGCGCCGTCCGGCTTCTGCCGCCATGCTGTCTACCAATTCGAGCCATGCGGTATCCGACCGGTTCTCGGTCAAGCCGGGGGCGATATAGACAATTTGCGCCAGATGCTCACCTGCCTTGAGGCGGAATTGTCCCGCGATGCGCTGGCTGTCGATGCGCCCGACGAGTGTCACCACGCTGCGCCCCGGCAGCAAATTCGTCAGCTTGTGCTGACCGATCACTTCGCGGGTGCAGGCGAGTTCACTGTCAAGGAGCATCCCTTTTTCGACCAGACGCTGAATGACGGGAATGTCCACCAGTTTAGCGGCGTGAATATCTGTTTCTGGCATACCTGTACCTTCTTCTCGCTACTCTGGCTGTGGTCGCTGCGGACGAACAGAAGCGCGTCTCTTCATGCAGCGGTCTTAATTGGCACTAAGGCTGAGTCCATTTGTCTGTACTCTTCTAGTGTATAACACTTTTCGAGGCAAAACGATGTCTAAGGATTACACCGCACTCCCCTTGAACGAAGTCCGGCGCACCGATCGTGCTGTATTCGACGATGATTGGATTGTGAAGCTCTTGCATCGCGCCCCGCAGGGAATGCTGGCGACGGTCAATAACGGGCAGCCGTTCATCAACAGCAACCTGTTTGTTTACGACCCTGAAAATCATGCAATTTACACACATACCGCGCGCATCGGGCGCACACGCAGCAACGTCGAAGAAGAAGAGCGCGTGTGCTTCAGCGTGACCGAAATGGGTCGCCTGCTGCCCGCCGATGAAGCGCTGGAGTTCAGCGTCGAATACACGGGGGTGGTCGTGTTCGGGCACGCGTCGATTGTCGAGGGGGGCGAAGCCGAACGCGGTTTGCAGCTTTTGCTCGATAAGTACTTCCCGCATTTGCAGCCGGGGCGCGATTATCGCCCGATCCAGCCGGAGGAGTTGAAGCGCACGAGCGTGTTCAAGATCGCGGTCGAGTCGTGGAGCGGGAAAAAGAAGGAAGTCGAAGCCGACTTTCCGGGCGCGTTTCTGTATGGGCAGCATGGATCAGGCTGACCTCACCCCTAAATCCCTTCGCCCAGACGGATTTGACGAACACGCTGCCGTTCGCACGCCGGCAGGCGAGATGTGGGCGGGGGCGCGAGCGACGACGCCGCTGGTGATCGGCGCGCTGCCGTTCGCGGTGATCTTCGGGGCGCTGGCGGTCACGAACGGGATTTCGCCCGCAGGCGCGGTAGCGCTGTCCGCCATCGTCTTTGCCGGATCGGCGCAGTTTATCAGCGTGAACCTCGTCGCTACCGGCACGCCAATCCCCGTGATCATCCTGACGACCTTCGTGGTCAACCTGCGGCACACGCTGTATTCGGCGACGCTCGCGCCTTACGTCAAGCACTTGCCGCGCCGCTGGCTGATGCTGCTCGGCTTTTTGCTGACCGACGAGGCGTTCTTCACGGTAATCAACCGCTATCACCAGCCGGATGTGGTGACGCACAAACACTGGTTTTTTCTCGGCAGCGCCTTGAGCCTGTACGTCAACTGGCAGATCTTCACTTGGATCGGCATCATCGCTGCCAGCACCGTCGATCAAGCGCAGTTGGCGAACCTCGGCTTGGATTTCGCTATGACGGTGACGTTTATCGGCATGTTGATCCCATCGATCAAAAACCGCCCGATCCTCGCGGCGGCGGTGGTCGGGGCGGTGGTCAGCGTGCTGCTGTACAATCAGCCGAACCGGATCGGCTTGATTATCGCGGCGATCTGCGGCGTCGCGGCGGGGGTCGTCGCCGAAAGTCTGGTAAAGAAATCAACCACAGAGGAAGAAGAGAAGCTATGAACCGCTGAGAACGCAAAGAAGAACTTTCATTTTTCTCTGCGCTCTCTGTGTTCTCTGTGGTAAAGTCTTTTTCGGGGATGCTTATGGAAGAAGTGATTATGATCGCGGGGATGGCGCTGGTGACGTTCCTCGTGCGCTATCCGCTGCTGGAACTGGTCGGCAAAATCCCGCTGCCCGACCGCCTGTTCCGCGCGCTGCGCTACGTGCCGCCCGCTGTGCTGGCGGCGATCATCCTGCCGACGATGGTCATGCCGAAAGGTGAGATCGCGATCACCCCGACGAATCCATTCCTCGTGGCGGGACTCATCGCGGCGCTGGTAGCATGGCGCACGAAGAATTTGCTGCTGACGGTGATCGTCGGCATGATCAGCTTGCTTGTGTATCGGGCACTTATCAGTGGGTAGCGGCTTTTAGCGGTTAGCTTAAGACTAAAAGCGCACGGATCAAGGCTAATCGCTAACGGCTAACGGCTAATTCATGGAAATCATACTGGGACTCACGGCGGCTCTGGGCTGGGGCGGCGGCGATTTCCTCGCGGGGCAGTTGTCGCGCCGCTTGGGGAGCTTCCGCACGCTGTTTTTCGCGCAAATCATCGGCATACTGGCACTCGGCGTGTATATCGCCGTCACCGGGGAATACGTCACGCTGACCCGCGTGCCAGCGGAAGCAATCATCGTGGCATTTGTGGCGGCGCTGCTCAACATGCTCGGCGCGTACTGCCTATACCGCGCATTCGAGATCGGGTTGATGGCGGTCGTCTCGCCGATCTGCGCCAGCTACGGCGCGCTGACGGCGATCCTCGCCTTCTTCAGCGGCGAACGCCTGCCCGCGATTCGCGTAATCGGGGTGGCGGCAGCGGTGATCGGCGTGCTGCTGACCGCGTCACTGCTGACGCTGTTTAATCCCGATGTGCTGCACCAGCGCAGCCTGCGGCGGGGGATCGGTTGGGCGCTGGCGGGCGCGCTGCTCTACGGCGTGGTCTTCTGGGTGTTCGGGTTCGCGGTGACGCCGTACCTCGGCGGAATCCTGCCCGTGTTCCTCAACCGCTCGACGACGTTCGTAGTGCTGTTCGTCGTGTCGCTGCTGACCGGCGCGTCGCTTGCCGTGCCGCGCAAGCACGAGATCGCGCCCGTGCTGACCATCGGCGTGCTGGATACCATCGCCTATGTCGCGCTCTTAAGTGGGAGCGTCGCCGGAGCGGTATCGATTGTCACGGTGTTGTCGTCGCTCTATACTACAGTGACGGTCGTGCTGGCGGCATTTCTGCTGCATGAACGACTGCACCCTTCGCAGTGGATCGGCGTCGGGCTGATTCTGTCGGGGATCGTGTTAGTGGGGATGTAGTGGTACTCATGAACCGGACACGCACTATCACATGGGACGACCCGCTGATCACGGCGGGCAAGGCGCAGACCATGCGCGGACTCGACTTCTTGCAGGCGATGATCAACGGGGAGATCCCCGCGCCGCCGATTGCCCATTTGCTCGGCATGGCGCTGGTCGAAGTGGCGCACGGACGCGCCGTGTTCACGATCACCCCCGCCGAATTTATGTATAACCCGATTGGCGTAGTGCATGGCGGGATCGCCATGACGATGCTCGACTCTGCGACCGGGTGCGCCGTGCAGACGACACTCGACGCGGGCGTGGGCTACACGACCGTCGATGGACACACCAACTTGATCCGCCCGATCACGGTCGAGACGCCGCTGCTGCGCGCCGAAGCCGAGGTGATTCACGTTGGGCGGCGCGTCGCCACCGCACAGGCGCGGTTGGTCGATGTGAACGGCAAGCTGTACGCGCACTGCATCTCGACCTGCGCCATTTTGACGCCCTAACCTTCCAAAATGACCACACAGGACATCTACAACTATCGCCGTGTCGATGAGCAGATCATCACGGGCGGGCAGCCGACCGAGGATCAACTGCGCGCCGCCGCGCAGGAAGGGATCACGGGTGTGATCAGCCTCGTCCCGTTCGACCCGAAGCGCTCGCTGCCCGACGAAGCCGGACTCGTGCAGTCGCTCGGCATGACCTTCGTCCACATCCCGGTCGATTGGCAGCACCCGACCGAAGCCGATTTCGACGCCTTCGAGTCCGCCATGCAGCAGCGCGGGGCGGGCAAAACGCTCATTCACTGCGCCGCCAACTTCCGCGTGACCGCGTTCTATTCGCTCTATGCGATCAAGCATCTCGGTTGGACGAAAGAACAGGCAGAGACGTTCCGCGCGTCGATCTGGCAGGGGAGCGATTACCCGCAGTGGGAAGCATTCATCACGGCGATGCACGCCAAACTAGCGCCATGACCGACCCGATCCAGCAGCAGTTGATCGCCGCGCGCAAGAATCAGATTCTCGATTCTGCTGCTGCGGTCTTTGCCGAAAAAGGCTTTCACCCGACGACAATCCGCGACATCGCCAAGCACGCGGGCATCGCCGATGGCACGATCTACAACTACTTCGCCAGCAAGCCCGCGCTGCTGCTCGGCATTTTCGAGCGGATGCGCGACCGCATCATGGCGGAAGCCGCGCCACCCCCCGCCGACTTCGATCTGCGCGCCTTCATTCGCCTGTTTTTGTTCCACCCGCTGATGGCGCTCAAGCAGGATAACTTCGCCCTGTTTCGCGTCGTCGTCTCCGAGATGCTCGTCAACGACGAACTGCGCGCGCTGTACTACGAGCAGATTCTTCAACCCGCGCTGGTGATCGGCGAGGCGTTTTTCCAAGAGCACGCCGGACGCACACCCGAACAAACCCGCCTGATCATCCGCGCCATCTCCGGCATGATCCTCGGCTTGATCCTCGAACACACGATGGGCGATCCGGTACTCACCGACCAGTGGGATCAGCTTCCCGACGTGGTGACGGATCTCATCATCAACGGGCTGCGCGGGGAGGCTAGCTAACCGATGCGGATTGTCATCCTCACCATTGGCACGCGCGGCGATGTACAGCCCTTCGTCGCCCTCGCGCGCGGACTCCGTGCCGCCGGGCATGACCCGCTGATCGTCGCGCCGGAAGCCTTCGCCGAGTTCGTCACGTCCAACAGCGTCGAATTCGCGCCGTTCCCCGGCGACCCGGCAGCCTTCATTCAAAGCCTCGTGGATCGAGGCGGGGGCGGTCTGCGCCTCATCCGCGAAGTGATCAGCTTTGCGATGCCCATCGCGCGCGAGGTATTGAGCCGGGCGCTGGCAGCGTCACGCGGCGCAGATGTAATTCTCGCCAGCTTTCTGCTCACCATCGGCGGCTATCAGGTCGCGCGGCAGCTTGACATACCGTTCATCTCGGCGCAGTTGTTCCCCACCTTCACGCCGACCAGCGCCTTCCCGATGGCAGGACTCCCCGGCGGGAGTCCGCTTGCCAACCGCCTGTCGCATACCGTCTCGACCGCGCTGTTCTGGAATTCCAGCCGTCTCGCCTATCAGATGCTCAAGCGGCAAGCGCCCGACCTCCCGCGCGTGCTGGCGAATCCATTCGGGCGGGCGCTGCGCACGATCTACGGGTTCAGCCCGCTGGTGCTGCCGCCGCCGTCAGAATGGACGCCCGACCGCACCCGTGTGACCGGCTACTGGTTTCTCGATGCGCCGCCCGACTACGCGCCGCCGCCCGCCCTTGCGGATTTCCTCGCGGCGGGTGACCCGCCCGTCTACATCGGTTTCGGCAGCATGGTGACCGATG
Source organism: Anaerolinea sp. (assembly GCA_014879865.1). Classification (GTDB taxonomy): domain Bacteria; phylum Chloroflexota; class Anaerolineae; order Aggregatilineales; family Phototrophicaceae; genus Flexifilum. Next base: position 79 of record JACSRG010000882.1, on the reverse strand, counting down.
AGGCGCAGCGGTTGTCCGCGCTGGTGATCGACGCGCTGGGGCGTACCGGACGCCGCGCGATCTTGCTCGGCGGGTGGGG
>JACSRG010000200.1 GCA_014879865.1 Anaerolinea sp. | reverse complement strand
AGATGTGTATAAGAGACAGTCGTAATCCCGTCCGCGTCCTTCCCAGAACTCGGTGCGGTAGTTCGATCCTTCATAATCGCAAATGCGCGGGCGTGGTTCGGGCTTTGACATACTCTGCTCACATAGAATTGACTGGACACGGGTGTGGAGTCAGGCAATCTGCCGGGGGCAACCTTAAGAATCGCCCGTTCATATTCTACCACAGCTTAATGGGTTGGCGTCGTCTGGGCGTATGCCTATTATGCAGCGTTTAACCTACGACCAGCAGACGATTGTAGGGACGCACCAGTGTGTGTGCGCCCCCATTAGGTGGACATGGCACTTAACGCGCTTGAGCCGCCTCGGCGAAACTCCCGTCGTAATACTCCGGCGGCACGGCGAAGCTCTGCAAGTTCTGCATCGCCTGCTCGTTGATCGTCTGCGGCGACAGATCGCCTTCGTACAATTCCGGGCGCACAAGTTCGTCCAGCGCGGGGATGCCGCCGAGCGGCACGATTCCGGTCGGCATGGGCTGATTCGCCAGCGGCACGGGGACATCCGCCAGCGTGTAGCCGAGTCCGGCGGTCTTGGAGAAGCCAACCCACGGATCGAGCGAATAGGGCGTATCCGCCATCAGGTTGACCGAGCGCCCCGACAGCAGATCGACGGTGAACTGCCCTGCCTCGGCGAAATTGTCGGGTAGGTTGAACAGCGCGCGGGTGATCGGCTCGAAGGTCAGGCGCAGGTTGTTGATCGGATCATGGAGCTGCGTTTCCGCGATGGGAATGACGGCGCGCACGTCGAGCGCTACGTCAAGCTCCTCGTTGATCGGCACGTCGAGGTCGAGGCGTACAGGGAGTTGGAGTCCGGCGGGCAGTGACAGGTTGACGCTGGCGTTGTTGAGCACGCCGACACCGGGCAGCGTGATCGTCGCGTTGACGAGCAGCGGCACGGATTCGGTCAGTACCACGACGGTTTCCGTCTCCAGCGGCACGTTGAGCACCACCGGGATGGTATCGCGTACGGGGATCGTCCAGTCGATGGTCGCCTCGTCCAAGCCGACAAAACTGCTGTGCAAACCGGTGATCAACGGCGATACGACATTGTTCTTGATGTCGAAGATCAACAGCAGCAGCACGACGACCACGATGATCAACACAAGGTTGACGATGAACGAAAACAGGATCATGAAGTTTTTGATGCCGCTGCCGATGGCTTTCAACGCGCCCATATTCGCCCTTTTCCCCGGTGAATAGTTCTGCTGCAACTATACACTAACGGATGAGCGTGCGGCAATAAGAGATAGCCAACCGCAGAGAACGCGGAGAGCGCAGAGCAAGAAAATCTATTCTCCGCGTTCTTTGCGTTCTCTGCGGTGGAATGCTTTTACAGCCCGGCTTCGGCGCGGAGGATCGCCGCCTTGTCGGTCTTTTCCCACGGCACATCCAGATCATCGCGCCCGAAGTGACCATACGCGGCGACCTGCTTGTAGATCGGGCGGCGCAGCTTGAGATCGCGGATGATCGCCGCCGGACGCATGTCGAAGTGCTTGCGGATCAGCGCGTCGATCTGCTCGTCGGGGATGACGCCCGTGCCGAACGTCTCGACCGCCAGCGAAGTCGGCTGCGCGACGCCAATCGCATACGATACTTGCAGTTCAAAGCGCGTCGCCAGCCCTGCCGCGACGATGTTCTTGGCGATGTAGCGCGCCATGTACGCCGCGCTGCGATCCACCTTCGTCGGGTCTTTGCCGGAGAACGCGCCGCCGCCGTGCCGCGCCACGCCGCCATAGGTATCGACAATGATCTTACGCCCGGTCAGCCCGGAGTCGCCGAGCGGACCGCCCGTGACGAAGCGCCCGGTCGGGTTGACGAAAATGCGCGTCTGGTCGTCAAGCAGGTTGTGCGGCACGACTTTGGTGATGATGTCCTCGATCACCGTCTTGCGGATTTCCTCCTGCGTGATTTCCGGCGCGTGCTGCGTCGAAACGACAATCGTATCGACGCGCTTGGGCTTGCCGTAGGCGTATTCGACCGTCACCTGACTCTTGGAGTCGGGGCGCAGCCATTCGATCTCGCCGTTCTTGCGCGCTTCGGCAAGGCGGCGGGTGAGCTTGTGCGCCAGCGAAATCGTCAGCGGCATCAGTTCGGGGGTTTCGTCGCAGGCAAAACCGATCATCATGCCCTGATCGCCCGCGCCCGTCGCTTCGATTTCTGCCTCGCTCATCAAGCCTTCGCGCGCTTCGAGCGCCTTATCGACGCCTTGCGCGATGTCCGGCGATTGTCCGTGAATCGCGGTGATCACCGAGCAGGTATCGGCGTCAAAGCCGAACTTGCCGCGCGTATAGCCGATGTTGCGCACCGTCTCACGCACCAGTTTCTCAATATCGACGTAGGTGTTGGTCGTGATTTCGCCGAACACGAAGACGATGCCCGTCGTCGTCGAGCATTCGCAAGCGACGCGCGCGTTCGGGTCATCTGTGAGGATTGCATCGAGTACGGCATCCGACACTTGATCGCACATCTTGTCGGGGTGTCCTTCGGAGACCGATTCCGACGTGAAGAAGTAGCGCGGAGACGTCATGAACGTGGAGTTTGCCATCTGCTGGCGTGCTTGAATCATAGGACCCTCTCATGGCAACAAAAAAGACGTTTCTCTGGCAGGGAAACGTCTTAAGCTTGCTGCTTTTATCCGCTCATCTGCCAGAGGGTAAACTCTGGTCGGAATTGGCACCTTCCCGGCGCTCCGGGGGCTGCCGCGAGATCAACGAGCCGTTCTCTCCCTCGCTCTTGATGAGTACACAAGGATTTAGTCAATCACCTGTGCATTGCAAATCACTATAGCATTGTGTTGAGATGCTGGCAAGCGGGAAAATTAAGATAGGACTGAGTAAAAGAAGGACTGAGGACTGAGTAAGAACAGGAAAGAACGCAGTCTCCGCCTGTCGTTACCTCAGTCCTCAGTCCTTTAACCTCAGTCCTATTTTTACCGGTGGACGCTCGGACGATCCAGATGCGCGAGGAATTCACCGCGTGTGCCGCTGTCTTCACGGAAGCGACCGAGCATCGCGCTGGTCGTCATGCTCGACTCGTGCTTCTTGACGCCGCGAATCATCGAGCACATATGCACGCCTTCGGCGACCACCGCCACGCCCTGCGGCTTGAGCACTTCGCTGATGAACTCGGCGATCTGACGGGTCATGCGCTCCTGCACCTGCAAGCGCTGCGCGAACATATCGACGATGCGCGGAATTTTCGACAAGCCGATCACCTTGTCACTGGGGATGTAGGCGACATGCACCTTGCCGTAAAACGGCAGCATATGATGCTCGCACATCGAATTAAATTCAATATCGCGCACGATGACCATATCATCGTACTCCACATCGAACAACGCCCCGTTGATCAGCTTGGCGGGATCGACGCGATACCCGCTCAGCAGTTCCTCGTACATCCGTGCCACGCGGTTGGGAGTCTTTTGCAGCCCTTCGCGGCTGGGGTCTTCGCCTACTGCCTCAAGGATTTTCACCGTCGCCATTTCGATCTGGTCAAGGTCAACGGGCGGGAGTCCTAGCTCGAACGCTCGCATAAACGCTTCCGAATACAGATTATCCTGCGTTACGGTAAGCATATCATCTCTAAACAGTTTGTCCATTCCGCTACCTACCATTCACTACTATGTTCGGGGGTGTGTACAGCGTATTCAGGTTACGTTACCGACTTAAGAACGAAATGAAATTGTGTTCTGTAAATCTAAATGTTCCGTAAGTACTTGCGTGTGAAACACGACAACTCTCGTTATTCGCCGATATGGGGTAGAATAGGGCGGCTTTTGTGTATTTGTCTAGAAGGGCTCTGCTCTATGAATCTGATCGATTATGGGCGCATTATCTTACGTCGTGGATGGATTATCGTACTCTTGGCAATCCTCACCGCCGTCAGCGCCTACGTCATCAGCCGGGGACAAACGCCGGTTTACCGTTCGACCCAACTGGTCTTGATCCAACCCGCGCGTACCGACCTCGGTTTGACCGAAGCCTTGATCCGCCTGATGCAGTCCTACCGCGTATACCTGAGCAGTACGGATCGGGCACAAGAGATCATCGATACGCTTGACCTCGACATGACCCCCGATGACTTGCTCGCGGCAGCCACATTTAATGCCGACCGGGATCGCCTGACCATGCAAATCGACGTTGACCTGACCGATGGCGAACTCGCCAACGACATCGCCCGCGAGTGGGGCAACCTGCTGGTTGCGTACCGCGCGCGCGAAAACCAGACCGTGCGCCAAGAAGATCGCATCACGGCCCTGCTGGTGGATCGCCCGCAGTACGGGCTGATACGCCCCAACGTGATGATCAACACCATCGCGGGCGGGCTGATCGGCTTCGGCTTGGGCGCGATCCTCATCTTCGCGCTCGAATATCTGGAAAGCGCCATCGTCCGCCGCCGCGACGACATCGAACGCTCGCTCGGCTTGCCTGTCTTGTCCACCATCCCGGAGTAAACCGTCTTGGCAAAAGCATCCCTGATCATCCTGACCGAACCCCGCTCCGCTGCCGCCGAAGCCTACCGTTCGCTGCGCACCAACCTGATGTTCAGCAGCGTGGAACGCCCGATTGAGACACTGCTCGTCACGTCGGCAGCGCAAAGCGAAGACAAGAGCGTCGTGCTGGCGAACCTCGCGGTGACTTTCGCCCAAGCGGGCAACAAGACGATCATCGTGGACGCCGATCTACGCCGCCCGGCACAGCATGACGTGTGGGGCGTCAGCAATGAGCGCGGCTTGACCGATATGATTCTGCAAGACGCGGCATTGGCGAATCCGCCGCTCGTCGCGACTGAGATCCCGAACCTGTCGATTTTGCCGAGCGGCAAACTGCCGCCCGTCCCATCGGATGTGCTGAGCAGCACCAAAATGAGCGAAGTCATCGGCATACTCAAGGCGCGGGCGCACTACATCTTATTCGATGCACCGCCCGTGCTGGTCGCCGCCGATGCCGCGCTGCTCGGCGCGAAGCTCGACGGCGTGGTGCTGGCGATGCGCGTCGGGACGACGCGCCGCGATCAAGCCGCGCGCGCGAAACATGCGCTGGAGCGGGTCAACGTGCGCGTGCTGGGCGTCGCCCTGACCAACGCGCCGCGCGAAAACACGGGCAGCTACTAGCGCCCCGCCGATGCCACCCATCGAACACCTTCTGCTCATCGCCGCGCTCCTTTTCATGGTGAGCATTGGCGCGAGCCGGATTTCCAGCCGACTCGGTGTGCCTGCCCTGCTGGCATTCCTCGTGATCGGCATGATGGCGGGATCAGAAGGGATCGGCGGGATCGCCTTCGACGACGCGCGACTCGCGCAGGCAGTCGGCGTCGTCGCGCTGGCGTTCATCCTGTTTTCGGGCGGCTTGGATACCGACTTCAAGACGCTCCGCCCGATCCTCGCGTCGGGGCTGGCGCTGAGCACGCTCGGCGTGCTGATCACGGCGGGGGTCGTCGGCTTGTTCGCCGTGTTCGCGTTGAATTTCTCCCCGACCGAAGGGCTGCTGCTCGGCGCGATTGTCTCTTCGACCGACGCCGCCGCCGTCTTTTCGATTTTACGCACGCAGTCGGTCAACTTACGCGGGAAGATCGAGCCGCTGCTCGAACTCGAATCGGGCAGCAACGACCCGATGGCGATTCTGCTCACCGTCAGCTTGATTCGGCTGATCAGCGATCCGACGACGCCTTTCATTGACCTGCTGCTGCGCTTTGTGCAAGAAGCGGCGCTTGGCATGATCATCGGCTACCTGATCGGGCGCATCGCCGCGCTTAATATCAATCGACTGCGCATCTACGAGGGCTTGTACCCCGTCCTGACAATCACGCTCGCCATGCTGACCTACGGCTTGACGGCGACTATCGGCGGTAACGGCTTCCTCGCTGTGTATCTTGCCGGGCTGATCTTGGGGCGCGGGAATTTCATCCACAAACGCAGCCTGCTGCGCATCCATGATGCGCTGGCGTGGCTCATGCAGATCATGATGTTCCTCACCTTGGGGCTGCTGGTCTTCCCGTCACGGGTGATCGCCAATGCGGGCGCGGGGCTGTTCATCGCCGTGATCCTGATCATCCTCGCCCGCCCTGCCAGCACGTTCATCACCTTGAGTCTGTCGCGCTTTTCGGTGGCGGAAAAGCTGATGATCGCGTGGGTGGGTCTGCGTGGTGCAGCGCCGATCATCATGGCGACGTTTCCGCTGCTGGCGGGCATTGATCGCGCCGATGCGATCTTCAATATCGTGTTCTTCGTCGTGCTGCTGTCGGTGACGGTGCAGGGAACGACGATTGTCCCGATGGCGCGGCTGCTGCGCGTCGAATCGTCCGACGTCAAGCGCCCACCTTCCCCGCTGGAACTCAACCAGACGACCAGCGTCAAGAGCGAACTAGCGGAACTGGTGATCGCACCGGGGTCGGCGTTCGCCGGGCGGCAGATCGTCGATCTGCATTTGCCCGAAGGCACGCTGATCGTCTTGATCGGGCGCGGCGGCGAATATCTGGTTCCGGGCGGTAGTACGATCCTTGAGGAAAATGATACAATTCTGGTGCTGGCAGGTGACAGCGCCCTCGACCACTTGCGCCAGCGTGCGGCGCTGAAGGTCGATTAAAGTCGCTGGAGGATGCGATGTCACACAAACAACCGCTTCCCGAAGACCCGGAATCTGCGGAAATCTGGCGTAACCTCCCACAGACTCCACCGAGCAAAGACGCCCTGCCCCCGTTGATGGGCGGCGGGAACATCCTGCGGGCGTGGTGGTTCTGGCTGTTCGTGATATTCGCGGCGCTGGCGTTGCTCAGCCTTGCTGCCGGACGGATGTGAGAAAGAGAGACACGTTGCGATGAAAGGACTCATCCTCAGCGGTGGCAAGGGGACGCGCCTGTACCCGCTGACCTACACACGCGCCAAGCAGTTGATCCCGGTCGCCAATAAGCCGGTGCTCGTGCGCGTGATCGAGACGATCCGCGAGGCGGGTGTCACCGACATTGGCATCATCATCGGGCAGACTGGCGAGGAAATCAAAGCCGCCATCGGCGACGGATCGCAGTTCAACGTCAAGGTGACGTATATCCCGCAGGATGAGCCGCGCGGGCTGGCGCACGCCGTCAAGACCGCCGAGCCGTTCTTGCGCGACGAACCGTTCGTCATGTTTCTGGGCGACAACGTCATACAGGGAGGAATCGCAGCGCTGATCCGCGACTTCAGCACTCACCTTGACCGGTGGAACAGCCAGATCGTGCTGACCCCGGTGGACAATCCGTCTGCGTTCGGCGTTGCCAAGCTCAACCCGGACGGGTCGATTGCCCAGTTGATCGAAAAGCCGAAAGACCCGCCGAGCAATTTAGCGCTGGTCGGCATCTACATGTTCGACCATCACATTTTTGAGGCGGTCAACAGCATTACGCCCTCGTGGCGCAACGAGTACGAGATCACCGATGCGATTCAGTGGTTGATCACCAACGGCTACACCGTCGTGCCACATATCCATCGCGGTTGGTGGATCGATACCGGGAAACGGATCGACATGCTCGAAGCCAACGCCAATGTGCTGGACGAGATCGTGCCGACTGTCGCGCCCGACGTGGTGATCGAAAACTCGCAGATCGACCGCCGCGTAACGCTCGAACGCGGCGTGCGCATTGTCAACAGCGTGGTACAGGGACCGGCGATCATCGGCGAAGACACGGTGATCGAGAACAGCTATGTCGGTCCGTACACGAGCATTTTTCATCACGTCCACATCTCGAACTGCGAAGTCGAGCGGAGCATCATTCTGGAAAACAGCAGCATCTGCGATCTCGATGTCCGGCTGTACGGCAGTTTGATCGGGCGCAACGCCACCGTACAAAAGAAAGACGACAAGCCGAAAGCGCTCACGCTCAACATCGGCGATCACAGCAACGTTTGGATCAGGTAACAGGACAAAACAGGCATGGTTGAACAAAAACGTGACATCAAGCTGATTGCCATCGACGTCGATGGCACGCTGCTTAACAACAAATTGGAAATGTCCCCGCGCGTCGAGGCGGCGCTGCTCGCGGCAATTGAACAGGGTGTGCATGTGGTACTGGCGACAGGCAAGACGCGTAACGCCGTCCAAGCGTACATCAAGAAGCTCGATCTGAATGAAGCGGGGATTTTCGTGCAGGGCTTGATGGTCTACGACGCGGAAGGCAAAACGCTGCATTCGCAAACGCTCGAACCGCGCATCGCCCGCCAAGTGATCACGATGGCGGAAGATCGCGGTTTTCAAATGCTCGCCTACAGCGGATCGCGGATTCTCGTCAAGGCGCATAACCGCTTCCTCGAAGAATCCGTCACCAAGTACCAAGAAATGCCGCCCGAAGCGGTCGGCGCGCTGCAAAACATCCTCTACGATACGCCCGTCAACAAACTGATCGCCGTCGGCGACCCGCACGCGATCAAGGGGCTGCGCTGGCAGTTGAAGGCGCTGGTCGGCGGCGCTGCCAAGCTGACGCAAGCCGCCGTCCCCGAACATCTGGAAATTCTGCCGCCGAGCGGCTCGAAGGGCGCAGCGCTCAAGGTCGTGTGCAAGCACTACAAGATTTCGCCCGATAACGTGCTGGCTATCGGCGATGCCGAAAACGACATCGAGATGATCCAATTCGCCGGATTGGGCGTGGCGATGGGTAACGGCGCTCAAATTGTGAAGGACGCCGCGAAGGTCACGGTCGCCAGCAACGACGAGGATGGTCTCGCCGAAGCGATTGAGAAGTATGTCCTCAAGGCGAAACC
>JACSRG010000231.1 GCA_014879865.1 Anaerolinea sp. | reverse complement strand
GTCAAGCGTGTCGCGTTCGTGGTATCTTAAGGACGATTGGCACACACTGAGAGAGTGGCGATGAAGCGCGGTACGATTTTCATCTTCTTGTTCATCCTATTCGCGGCGGGCATCATCGGCGCGAGTCAGTTCCTCCGGTCACAACCCCCTCTACTCGTCACGATTGCGGTGAATCCGCTGGCAGACTCATGGGTGCGCGCTGCCGCCGCCGAGTTCAACGCGACGCAGCCCATCACCAGCACGGCGCGCCCGGTGCAGATCGTCGTGCAGACGGTGAACGATCTCGACGTCTGGGCGAATGAGAATCTATTCAACTGGACGGCGACGACCAGCCCGCATCCGGCGGCGTGGATCGCCTCGATGAGCGCGGCGGTCGATTACGCCGAGCGCTACCCGTTCGAGATCGCCGAGCCGAGCCTCGCGCAGACGCCGCTGGTCTGGGGCGGCTTTTCCAGCCGCATGAACGCGCTGATCGACCCGCAGGAGATAGTGCCGCTGTCATGGCGCGCGGTCAACGAGGCGGTCGAAGCGGGAACGTGGGCGAATTACACGGGTGGGACGGAAATCTCCGGCAATGTGTCGCCCGCCTTTAACCGTCCGACACGTACGATGCCGGGCTTCGCCGCTGTGATTTCCGCTGCTGCCGAATACTTCGACAGCCCGACGCCGTCGAGCGCGAACCTCAGCGCGAACGATTTCCGTGCGTTCGTCGCCCCGATCTTCTCCAGCGTGAGCAACTACAGCACGCTCGGCGATTCGGCGGCGGGCGCGATGGCGGCGCGCGGCATGACGGTCGGGCAGTTCGCGCTGCTGCCGGAAAGCGAATGGCTCACCAACCTGCGCGGTCAATTGATTGGCGGCGATCCGCTCGTGCTGGCGTATCCGGCTTATGCGGTGATCTTCGACTTCCCGTTCGCGCTGTGGACAGGCGACACTACCCCTGATGGCGGCGATGCGCGCGCCGCCGCCGAGCAGTTCGCGGCGTTCTTGCTCACACCTGCGCAGCAAACCACCGCGCAGCGCTACGGTTTGCGTACCGCCGCCGGAGATTTCGTCACGGCAGGCGACAGCCTGTTCGCGGCTGCGGTCGGCTACGGTCTGAGCGCCGACCCGGTCATTCTGGGTACAGCGCGGATGCCCGGTCGCAGCGACGCCGAGCGCTTGTTGTCATGGTTGGGGACGGTTGTGCGATAAAAAAAGCGTAGGGGCAATTCATGCCCCCTACGCCCTTATGTGCTGCTGCGGGGTGTGGCTGTTGTCAGCCACACCCTTTTTGTTACTTTACTTCAATCACCCACCGACAGGGGCTTCGGGAGCCGGGGCATCAGGTGCCGGGGCTTCAGGAGCCGGGATTTCGGGGGCATCGCTGCCGCCGCCGAGCAGGGTGTTGTCAACGGTGAAGACCCAACCGGGGCTCCACACGCCGTAACCACCCGCCGAACCCCACGCCTGCACCCACCACGTATACGTGCCGTTGGCGAGGTTCAGGGTCGGAGTGGCGACGCAGATCGCGCCCGCGCACGCTGTACCCGCGTTGAACCACATGTCAGCGACGTGCCCACCCGGGCCAGAGACCCAGATGTAGTACCAGTCGCCACCGGGGACGCGGTTCCAGATGAAGGCGGGGTTCTCGTTGTCGATCAAGCCGGACGGAGCAACCTGCGTCGGGGCAAGCGGCGGGGTGGCAATGGCGAACATTTCGCCCGTGCTCCACGCGCTGTAGCCGCCGAACGGACTCCACGACTGCACCCACCACTCGTACCAGCCGGACGCGAGGTTAAACGGCAGGCTGAGCGTGCAGACGCCGAAGCTGTCGCAGATCGTATCGTCGTACCACTGATTCCAGACCGTGCCGCTTTCGCCGCTGATCCAGATCTGGTGCCATGTGGCGGTCGGATCGGACGTGAAGACGAAGTTCGGGGACGCGGTGCCGACGCTGCCCGTCGGGGTGACCGGATCAGGCGTTGCCGGGGCGAGCGCGACCGTGAAGACCGTCTCGCTGCTCCACGCGCTGTAACCGCCCGTGTCGCTCCACGCCTGCACCCACCAACTGTAGTTGCCCGCGCCGAGGTTCAGAGCGAGGTCGGCGTAGCAGTTGAAGCCGTCGCAGATCGCCGAGTCGTCGAACCAGACGTCCGTGACATGCGTGCCGCCGGGACCCGTGTTATCGACCCAGACATAGTACTTGTCCGCGCCGGTCACATCGCTGAACTGGAAGCCGGGGTTGGTTGCCGTCGTCGTGCCGACCGGGGCAATCGGGGTCGGGGTGCCGGTCGTCGCCGTGCCGGTGAAGTACAGCGGCAGACTCCATTCGCTGTAGCCGCCGACCGCGTGCCACGCGCGCACCATGTAGTGATAAGCACCCGTTGCGTGCGGAACGCCGGTGTGCGCGGCGCATTCGAGCGCACCGCAGACCAGATTGGCGTCGAACCACTGGCTCACGACCGGGGTCGGGTTGCCTTCATAGTAGACCTGAATCTGATACCACGAACCACCGGGGACATGCGTCCAGCGGTATTCGGGATCAGCCTGCGGCACCATCCCACTCGGCGCAAGCGGCGTCGGGGCAGGCGGCGCGACGGTGATCCAGTCGTAGTCGTAGTTGTCGTACGGATACGGATCGAGCGCATCGGGGTAGAGTTCGACGTAGTTCTCGATCTCGCCGACGAACAGCGGGTCGATGGTCATGTCGAACCACACGTAGATGGACTCTTCCAACTGCGGCGCAACGTCGGAGAATTCGCACGTCACCGTGCCGCCGACCGGTTCGCCCGTGTGCGTGCAGGTCACGTAGTCCGGTTGGTTGGTCGTGTACCCATGATACGAGACGCCTGCCGGGAGTACGTCCACGAAGTAGCCTTCACCCGTCTCGCCGCCGTCCCAGTTGCGGACGCGGAATTCATAGGTGAACGCCTGACCGGGCAGACCCGTACCGATGTCCGGCGACGTCTTGTCGATGCTCATGTCCACCACTGGCACGTCGAGCGTCACGAGTTCGGCGCGGTTGAACGCCTGACCCATGTAGTTGACCGAGGTGCTGTCGTTGTGGTGGTGGAGCAGCAGGATTTGCGGCGGGAACAGTGTCGAATTGGTGAAATCGTGTTCGAACGCCACCATGCCGAAGAACCACGTGTCAATCGAGATGTTGGCAACGTCACCGTAGAAGGTGTCAATCGCCGGGTTTGCCGCATCCCAGTACATCCACGGGGTCACATCAACCACGTCGCCGATGTCGTAGCTGTAGGTCTCGACGTAGAAATTGAAGTCCTTGTCGCCTTCGGGGAGGATGGCGCGCGGACCGTAGCCATCGCCGTAGTCCAGCTCAACATCCGTGTAGAAGTCGAGGTTGAAGACGTTGTTCTGGAGCAGATACGTATTCTGCGAGGCGCTGAACCAGTTGACGTAATCGTGCAGATAACCACTGCCCGTCGCCAACGGCGCTGCCACCGAGAAGAACACATCCGTCGGGTCGCCGCCGCTCACCAAGCCGGTCGTCCACAGAATCCAGTCATCTTCCGCGCCCGTGAGACCGTCTTGGTTCACGTCGAGGTAAATGCGGAATTCCATCGAGTTCAGCGTGTCGATGTTGGCTGCCGTCGAAACACCGAAGTGGACTTCTTCACCGAAGCCGGTGTCGCCCACTGCCGTGCCTGTATATTCGAGGTCGAGTGACGGCATCGGGTAGAAGGTGTCGTTCAGCTCGTCCGTGCCTGTCCATTCAAAGGCAGAGACCAGCGAGTAAACATCTTCGCCCACGTAATCGGTGACCGGGTAAACATCGTCACCCGTCAGGTAGACGAAACCGCTGCCGACCAAGCCGCCATCCGAATAGATGTACGGGTTGTCCGAAGCGACCATGTTCGACGCCGGACGCACCGAGGCATAAACCGGGACGCGCAGCGGCGTTTCCACGCCACCGAGACCCTCAAGCGTCTGCGCGGCGCACGGTTCGGCGATCAGGTTGCCGGTTTCTTCCGACAGGAAGTGACGGTATTCGCCCGCTTGCCCAATCTCGACCGTCGGGTCACTGCGCCAGAAGGGCGCAATGTCGCCATAGGCGGTTTCCATCGTGATCGCTACATCGACGTCCACACTGCCATAAGCCGGGACGATGATCGAGTCGGCGGACTTGATGAACCACGCATACGGGTTGTCGTTGATGATGTCGAACGACAGATCGTAGCAGGCTTCCACCGCGCCGCGATTCTGGAAGCGGATCGTGCGAGTTTCGCTTTCAATCGGACCCTGATCGTTCGGCGCTTCGAGCAAGCCGAAGTTCAGACCGACGACATCCGGATACTGGAAGTTGTAGGCGATTACGTCACTGTTGAACGCGTCGACAATATCGACGATGCCCGACCCCATGCGCGACACGCCGACTTCATCGCCGCCGATGTGACCGAGATACGCCTGATTGTTCGCCGTGTTCATCAGCAGCGCCTTGAGCTGATATGGCGTCCAGTTGTCGTAGTGACCGCTGCTCAGCAGCAGCGCCGCGATACCGGAGACGTGCGGCGTCGCCATCGACGTACCGCCCAAGCCCCACGCGCCCGTGCCTGTACCGGCACCCGCCGTGTAGATGGAGTGATCGCCCGGCGCGGCGAGGTCAGGCTTGATGCCGCCCTTGTCGTCGGCATGGCGCGGACCGCGTGACGAGAACGTGCTGATCGTGCTTGCCAGATCAGGCGCGGGCACGACGAACGACGGATCCATCGTCACCTGCGCGGTGGCGATGTTGGTCAGCAGCAGTTGACCGGTCGCCTGCTGGATGTCCAAGCAGGGGACATTCGCGCCGTTGGAGGCGCAGGCAATGCTGATGAATTCGTACGGGAGACTCGCGTACATCAAAATGCCGAGCGGCAGCGGGAAATTCTCAGCAGCCGCCTGCGTGCGCATGGCATTCTGACGCGCGGTCGAGCCGCACGGGAAGACACCGTCAACTTCTGCCCAATCGACCAGCGCGATGCGTCCGGGCGGGAACGCTGCCCAGTCGCTCGGCTGGCAGCCGTCGTTGACGAAGTGCAGCGGCGCGGGACCAACCGTCGCCGTCACCGGGCTGCTAGACGTTTGCGCGGCATACATGCCGTCGGCAGTCGTGCCGCTGACGAGAATGCCCGCATCGGTTTCGCCGACGCTGATCGACGCCACGCTGATCGCGCCGCCGACGCCGCCGGGGTTGCCGGTCACGAAGAAGGTGTTGCCTTCGTTGCCCGCCGAGAACACGCTCAGCGTGCCCGCCAGCGCGGCGTTATCGACCACGCGACCGAAGAAATCGATGAACGGATCGTCACCGCCGTAACCGAACGGACCACCAATCGACATGCTGACGACATCCGCCTGCACGCCGCTGCTGTAGCGACCGCTGACGGCATCGTCAATCGCCGCCGACATGACGCTGTAATCGGTGTAACCGTAGCAACCGAAGACCTTCATGGCGATCAACTGCGCGCCGGGGGCGACGCCGGGACCGATGCTCAGGGTGTCGAGGTCAATCGCTGCGTAGTCACCCATGAAGGTGTCGCCGCCGCTGGTGACGCCGAGACCCGCCGCGATACCCGCGACGTGCGTCCCGTGACCCACCGTCTGATCGCCGGGGACGACGCCAAACGTCGGTTCGAGATCGCTCACGATAATCGAGCAGTCCAGCGGATCGGGATCAGGTTCAGGGGTATAGACATCCGGCAGGTTGAAAGGTCCACCGCCGAGGTTGTACCAGTCGCCGACGTAGTCGTAACCGCCGATGACCTTCGTGCCGGGGAAGTTCGGCTCGTCGCCGGTCACTTCACGCAGCGCGGGGTCAACCGTCCACGTACCATCGCCGCCGAAGTTCTTGTGAGTGTAGTCCACGCCGGAGTCGACAATCGCGATGACGACGCCTTCGCCGGTGTATTCACCACCCTGCATGCCTGCCCACACCTGCGGCACGCCGAGGTACGGCAGGGTATTCAGCATTTCGCGTTCAGCGCGCTGAACGTGATACACGCCGACGACACCCGGCTGCGCCCGCAGCGCCGCCAGTTGATCCGGCTGGATCGCCAGCGTGATCGTGTTCGCTACCGTGTCCGTGTCAGAGAATTGTTCCGCCACGATACCAGCAGCGCTCAATCCGCCAACGAATGCCCGCTGTTCAGCGGCGACAATCGATTGCTGCGAATCGCGCATCGATTCGGCGAGCTGTCCGCCATCTACACCACCCGAACGCGCATACGTCAGCGCGGCAGGTTCGGCTTGGAGCTCGACAATCACGAGGGCGCGACCATCGGGCAAGGTGATACCGGTCTGTTCAGCCGAAGTGCGGTTCGCGCGAATACCCTGCGTAATCGCCGGGGCTTCACGGTTTGCCGCGAGCTGTGCCTGAGCAGTCGGCTCATCGGTGCGTGCCGGAGTACCCTCTTGCGCGAAGACGGAAAGATTCGCGCCGAGCAGAACGACCAACACACTCAAGAAAAACAGGACGAATAAAGGTCTCTTACGCAACACAAAAACCTCCTCATGCTTTGGTGCGTTTCAGGATAGGGACACGATAGCCGTAATAGGAGAGGAGACTCCTTCTTCCGCTTCAATTATATGGTGTGTTGGGAGCTTAGAAACACATTAACCCGAAATTCCCCAGAACTTTTACATTTTTCACAACTAAAAACACTCCTATTTCAGGTTATGGTAGTAATGTGCGCTGCTTTCAATCCGCTTGAGGGAGAGTCCACTGTGCGCCTACTGAAATACTGCCTTCTTTCGCTGATCATCCTGTTGTTCTCGACCGCTTACGCGCAAACCGTCCCTGATAACCTGTTGCAGACCGCGATTCGCGCGGCGCAAACCGCTACCGGCATCACCGAACTGCCGATTTCGTGGAGCTATGTCCTCGAACGGACGCGCAGCAGCGCACTTGGCTGCTCACTCGTCACCGGCACAGACCTCGGCGTCGATGTGGTTTATTACAATTTCACCCTGACGTTCACCACCAGCACGGTCAACGTGCGCGTTTCCGCCGATGCCGCGCTGGTTGTCGTGTGCGATCAGCGGGCGAACCTCACGCCGACACCGACGCTCAACGTGACCGGCGCGCCGGTCGGGGCAGTCACACCCACCCCCGCGATCCCCAACTGCGTCCTGACGCCCAACGGCGGCTTGAGCAATGTCCGCTCCGAGCCTTCGACCGACCGGGGCGACGCGACGATCATCGCGCAGATCACCCTGCCAACGCCCGCCATCGGACGCAACGCCGACGCCAGTTGGTTCCGCATCGCCAACGGTTGGGTCGCGGCGCGCGTTGTTTCGACCAGCGGTAACTGCGCGGGGCTGCCGCTCGTGGACGAGACGAATGCCGGAGTCGGGCAGAACATCGTCGGCGCGCCCTACTGCACGTTCACGACGACGACACAGGGCAGCGCGGTCGTGTCCTTCAACCCGGATTTTGTGTTTGGCTTCAGCTACAACGCCGGAGCGTCCTTCCTCGTCACCGGGCAAACCAACAGCGAGTTGGGGATGCTCGCCCGCGTCTTCGTGGATACGACGACGACGGGCTGGATTCCCATGTCCAGCGGTGCACTCTCCGAGGGCTGCGCCGCGTTCCTCGCCGCTTCGCCCGACCAACCGGGGCAGGATCAACAGTGCTTCGCGTCGATCAACATGAACGCGCAGGTGGTCACCGAACCGGAAGGCGTCATCATCGCGTTCCCGGTCGAACTGGGGGATCGCTATGCGATTCGCAACCGCGCCGAGGTCAACGGCGAGGGATGGCTGCAAATCACCACGTTCGGGCGTTCGCCGGATGGCTGGATTCTCGAACGCAATCACGCTTATTCCGAAGGCTGCGAGACACAGCTTGCCTTCACCAACACCCCGCGCCTGAATCCCGAATTCCGCACGCCGTACTGCGTGGCGACGGTCAGCGCGCCGACCTCACTGGTCAGCGACCCGACGACGGGGCAGTGGCTCGGCGACGCAACCGCCGGAGATCGACTGCTGGTCGTCGCGGAAGCCTACGGCAGTTTTGGCACATGGATGCGCGTGCTGCTCCGCAGCGGCGTGCAGGCGTGGGTGGATTATGACGCGGTGCGGCTGTCGCCCGGCTGCACGATTTTCCTCGCGCAAGCACCCGGTATCCCCGGCGAAGGGCTGCAATGCTCGGTGATGTTCAACGCGGCTGCGCCCGTGTTCGATGCGCCCGACAGCACCAACGAACCGCTGTTCACGACCGCCATCGGGGATCGCTTCGCCGCACTGGAAATGACGACGAGCGCGACCGGTCGCTGGTACCGGATCGGCACATTCGGCTTAAGCGGTGACGCGTGGGTCAAAGAAGCACAGACGGCGCTCACGACGGGCTGCCAATTTTCGCTGGCGCAGACGCCCCCGCCGCCGCCGGTCGCCGCCTGCGTGATCGAACCGATCAACGCGTTCGTCAACGTGCGCAGTCAGCCGACTTCGGATGGCACGTATAACGGGATCGTCGGGCAGTTGTTCGGGGCGACCGCGCCGAGCGGCAGAGACGCGACCGGCGCGTGGTATCGCGTCGACGGTGGGTGGGTGGCGGGTTTCCTCGTCCAATCGACCGGGACATGCACGGGCTTGCCGATTGTCGGTTCGTAGTGCCCTGTCAGCTTCGAATCCAGAGGTCAGCCTTCTGGCTGACCTCTGTGAATCACGGATTTGTCTAGCTTGCCCTCATCCCCCATCCCCTTCTCCCTCAGGGCGAAGGAGAGCAACGCTTTGTCTTGAAGTCCCTCTCCCTGAGGGAGAGGGATTTAGGGTGAGGGCAAATGAACTTT
>JACSRG010000201.1 GCA_014879865.1 Anaerolinea sp. | reverse complement strand
TCCGCGAGCGGCGGCAAAAAGGTCACGTTCGCCATGCCGCCGATGTTCTGGATCGCGCGCCATTCGGTCGGGTGACGCAGCAGCAGCCAATCGACATAACCGATCAGCGGCGCGCCCTGTCCCCCTGCCGCAACATCCCGCGCTCGGAAGTTGCTGATGGTGGTGATTCCGGTCAATTCGGCGATCACGCTGCCGTCCACGATTTGCAGCGTGGCGGCGATGCTGCCGTCGGACTGCGCATAGTGCCAGACGGTCTGCCCGTGTGAGCCGATCACGTCGGCTTGCCAGCCGTGACAGGCGTCCGCGAACAGACGTGCAAGGTCGAAGTTGAGCAAACACAGTTCATCGACGCGGCTGGTTTCGGGCTGGCAGGCGGCGAGAATTCGCGTCCGCATCTCGGATGCATACGGAAGGGCGCGTGTTTCCAGAATCCGCGCGGTGAGTCGCGGCGGCGCGCCCTCGATTTCACACAGCGCCGCATCGATTCCGTCGGCGGACGTGCCCGACATCAAGCCGATTACGCGCATAGCGTTTTCCAAACGAGGTCATGCAGCGCACGGCGGAAGGCGATGATCCCGCGCTTCTCACGCCCGAAATAGACATTGTTGGTCAGGCAGACGACGATCAGGTCTTGCTCCGGGTCAATCCAGACGGAGTTGCCGACGAAACCCGTGTGTCCGTAGGCGTCCCGACTGAACAAATCTCCGGCGGATGATCCCTGATACGAACGCAGCATCCAGCCGAGTCCGCGCCGTTCGCCGTTCGTCTCGGCTTGCTGGCTGATTGCCTGCTTGATCAGCGCGGGATCGACGCCGGGGACGGCGTTGGTCTGCCACGCGTGGGCGAAAGCTGCCACGTCGAGCGCCGTGCCGAACAACCCTGCATGACCCGCTACGCCGCCGATCCCACAGGCGTTCTCGTCGTGGACTTCGCCCAGCACGCGCCGCTTGCGCCATGTCGAATCGATTTCGGTCGGCGCGGTGGCGTCGAGCGGCAAGCCATGTTCCGAGACCGGGTTGAACATGATTGTGTTCAGCTTGAGCGGGTCGAGGACAAGCGCTTGAATGGTACGATCCAGTTCGGCGGGCGTACGGTTGATGCGTGCGGTCGCTTCGCCGAGCAGCATCAAGCCGACATCGCTGTAGAGCACGCCTTCACCGGGCTGCGCGACGAACGGATAGCGCACGAGCGCATTCAAGCCGCGCCCGTAGCGGATCAAGCGTGGAATCGGGTCGGGTTGATCAGGCGGGAGCGGGGCTGCTCCTGCCGCGTTGTACACGTCACGCCATGCGGGTAAGCCGGAGGTGTGCGTGAGCAAATGCCAGAACGTGACAAAGATCGGGTTTACTGTCTCATGCAGGCGTTCGGGCGGCGTGGGCAGGTGCTCCTTGCTGTGCGGGTCTTGCCCGCCATCCATCGAGCGAAGGGTCAAATCCTCGAATTCGGGGATCACCTGCATTAGCGGCACGTTGAGCGACGTCTTCCCCGCGCTGACGAGCGCCAAGAATGCTGTTGTTGTGAACAGCTTGGTCAGCGAGGCGAAATCGAAGAGCAGACCGGGACGCGTGGCGCTGTGATAGACGAGATCGCCCTGATGCAGCACTGCCAGATCATAGGCAGTGAACAATGTGTCATGGTACGGCGCGAGAAATGAGTCTAGCGTGCTGGTGATCGCGGCGGACATGGAACGTCACTCGTATAACAGGTAGGGCGCACGCTGATCGCGGAACTCGGCGTGGAAATCGCTCCACCCCGCCATGATCTCGCTGACTGGCACGCCGCGATCCAACTGCGCGCGGATGCCGGTACTGCCGATCAACAGGTCGAAATGGCGTTTCCACTCGAATTGGTCGGGGTACGCTGCGCGCAGGTGACGAATCACATGCAGCCACACGGTGATCGGATCATAAGCGTGTGCATCGACAATGTGCGCGTGCACGCCATAACACATTTCCCCCGCGAACTTGCCGCTCGATGGGCGGAAGGAGTGCGGACGGAAGATTACGCCTGCCAACGATAGGGCGTTGAGCGCGTCTGCCAGCCCAAAGGCATCCACGAACGGCGCGCCGACGATTTCGAACGGCAGCACTGTTCCGCGCCCCTCGGAGAAGTTCGTGCCTTCGACGAGGCACGCGCCGGGGTAGTGCTGCGCGGTGACGAAATGCGGCATCGCCGGGGACGCCGGTACGAAGGGCATCCCGACTTGATCCCATGTCATGTGGCGCTGCCAATCGGCACAGCGGATCACTTCAAGGTCGCACGGCGTTGGACTCCATTTGTCATTGAACATCAGTGCCAGTTCGCCGACGGTCATCCCGTGACAGATCGGTACGTTGAAGCGTCCTACGATGCTGGCGACTTCGGGGCGCAGCGGCGAACCGGCGATCCGGTCGCCCAGCGGATTGGGACGATCCAGCACGATGACTTTAATGCCGCGTTCTCCCAAGACTTCCAGCAGGTGCGAGAGCGACCACAGGAATGTGTAATAGCGCGCGCCGACATCGGGAATGTCGCAGACCACCACATCCAGTCCGGTAAAAATCTCTGGCTTGGGTCGGAAACTAGAATCCGCGTACAGGCTGTGCATGGGAACGCCGGAACGCGCGTCGATGCCAGACGCGATCAATTCGCCGTCGCGCAGCGACCCCGTCAGCCCGTGTTCCGGCGCAAGCAGCGCGTTGATCAGCCCGGCGCGGCGAAAGACTTCATAGGTGGGCGCGAGCTGCGAGTCGGTGACGTTCAAGTTGGTCATCAAGCCAACCCGCCGACCCCGGATCGCGGCGAAATCCTGTGCGCGCAAAACGTCGATGCCGAGCTTCATGACAGCGTCACCGGCAGTTTACCCGACGGCTGGAATACGCCGGTTAAGGCATCAAGCGCAGCTTGCAGCGACGGCGTGCTGTCCCCGCAGGTGCAGAGGACGACCTCTGCGCCCGGCAGCGCCACCGAGTCGAACGGACTGCGTAAGCAAACTAAGGCGGTACGGCGGGCGTGGGAGATGATCTCCTGTGCCAATTGCAGCGGATGCGCTTGGAAGTGTGCGTTGCGCGTCGCCAGAATCAGCAGGTCGGCATTGACGACATCGTCGAGCGCTGCCTCGACCTGAAGCGAGTCGAGTTCCCACCCTTTGAGCGTGTGCGTCTTGATGTTCGGGTGCGCGGCGGCGACGGTGCGCGCCAAGCCGCTCAAGCCGCCGTTTTCGAGGATTTCGCTTTCCAGCACAGATGCGAACTCGATCAGCACGACATTACCGCTCAAATCGAGCGGTAAATCCCCATTGCGGACGACGATCCCGGCGCGGGCGGCGGCTTGAGCGGTCGCCACATGCTCTGGTTTGCGGATTATGCTGAGGTCGGGCGATTGCGCAGGGTAACGCGCCTTAAGCTTGCGAATCCGCATCAGCGCCGCGTCGATGCTGGTCTCGGGGAGGCGTCCGCTCAGGGCTGCTTTCAAGAGCGCCGCGTAAGCTTCCTCCTGCGTTGCGCGCGTGTGCGAGACCAGAATCACGTCCACACCTGCCAGCGCTGCCAGCACCGCCGATTCGCCCGTGCCAAAATTGTCGCTGATGGCTTTCATCT
This sequence comes from Anaerolinea sp., assembly GCA_014879865.1. Classification (GTDB taxonomy): domain Bacteria; phylum Chloroflexota; class Anaerolineae; order Aggregatilineales; family Phototrophicaceae; genus Flexifilum. Next base: position 5,252 of record JACSRG010000201.1, on the reverse strand, counting down.
CCATGCAGTCGGTGGTAACCACACCGTCAAACTGAAGTTCGTCACGCAGCAGGCGGTGGATGATGACCTTCGAGAGCGTAGCGGGCAGTTCTGTATCCAGCGCGGTGTAGATCGTGTGCGTGGTCATCACCGTTGCCAGCCCCGCGTCGATGGTGTCAATGTAAGGGGGTAGATCGTCGTGGATCAGATCGCGCACCGATTTGGTGAGCGCGGGCAGCGCCAGATGCGTGTCGATGGCAGTGTCGCCAAGCCCGGGGAAATGTTTGGCGCACGCGGCGACGCCCTGTGATTGGAAGCCGCGCACGGCGGCGGCGGCGAATTCGCCCACCCGTTCCTTGCCGAACGAACGAGTCATGAGCGAGGGGTTCTCGACGTTGTAGAGGAGATCGAGCACGGGCGCATAGACCCAGTTAATCCCCAACGCGCACATTTCCGCGCCGAGCACAGCCGACATTTCCTCGACGCGCTGAATGTCACCACCTGCTGCCAGCGCCATCGCGCCGGGGCTCTCGGTGAACCCTGCGCGGAGACGCGCCACAGTGCCGCCTTCTTGGTCAATGCTGACCAGCAGCGGGAATTTCGCGGCGGCGTGGAGCGATGCTGTGAGCGCGGCGACCTGTTCCGGCGACTCGACGTTGCGCGCGAATAGAATCACGCCGCCGACTCTGCCTTCTGTCAGCCACTCCAGCAGATAATCGGGCGCGACCAGCCCGTGAAACCCGACATGCAGCAGTTGACCGACTTTCTCCGCGAGATTCATTCTGACCTCACAAGTTACGCAGCACGACACGAAATTTGTAGCGATCCCCACGATAGGCGGATCGCACGTATTCTACCGGACGATTCCCATCTGTGTAAGCCACGCGCGTCATCGACAGCACGGGCTGCAAAACTTTGATCCCCAGCGCGTCGGCTTCTTCGCGGGTAGCGGGGCGCGCCTCGATGGTCTGCTCGGCGTGAGTGAGCGTGATGCCATACTCACGCCGGAGCGCGCCATACAGCGACTCGTGGGCGAAATCATGCTTATCGAGCAAATCGGGACAGAGCGACGCGGGCAAATTCGCCGTTTCCAGCGCGATGGGCTGCTCTTCGGCAAGCCGCACCCGCTGAAGCTGAATCAGGCGCGTCCCCGGCAGCACGTTAAGCAGGCGCGCGGCGTCGTCAGGCGCGAAGATGTAGGTCGCGGACAGCACGCGGCTCGACGCGCTGTGTCCACGCGAACGCATTTCCTCGGTGAAGCCGGTTAGGTGCTCCAACTGCTGCTGGACGATCTCCGCGCTGATGAACGTCCCTTTGCCAACCTGCGCAATCAGCACGCCAGCCCGTTCCAATTCTTTGAGCGCCTTGTTGACGGTCAAGCGGCTGACGCCGAAACGCACCGATAGGTCACGCTCCGAAGGGATGCGGTCACCGGGTTTGTAATCACCTTTTTGAATCCCCTGTAACAGCAGGTCTTTGATCTGCTCGTACAGGGGCGTGGGAGAGTTGACATCGATCATAGTGTTCATCTTTTGAATAACCGCGTGACGATGATTACGCCCGCCACGAGCGTCAACCCGATCAGTGCGCTGCATATGCTTACGTAGTATTCAGGTGATCCGGGCGGCTGCATGAAAATCATGACGAAGCCGCATCCGCCGATAAAAAAGCCGATGCGCAAAAAGCCTTTGAGCATCTCAACCGGCATAAGGGGTCAGCGCTCCTTGCCGCGTGAGCGGTATACAGGCGACCTCTTGCGTCCAACCGTCCGGTCGGGCGAGTTCGGGCACATCCACGTCACACACGCCGGGTTGAAAGTACGGGCAGCGCGGATGGAACGCACAGCCGCGCGGGATGTCGGTGAGTTTCGGGATTTCCTCGGAGCGCAGCGCGATGTGCTGCTTATGCCGCGTCAGTTCGGGATCGGCTTCGGGGACGGCGGCGAGCAGCGCCCGCGTGTAGGGATGCGCAGGGTTAGCAATGACGGCAGGCGTCGAGCCGATCTCGACAATGCGCCCCAAATACATCACGGCGATGCGTCCTTCCCACGCGAAATATTTCGCCAGCGCGAGATCGTGCGTGATGAAGACGATCCCCACGCCGAGCCGCTGGCGCAGTTCGCCGAGCATTTGCAAAATGCCGATGCGGATGCTCACATCGACCATGCTCACGGCTTCGTCGGCGACGATCAGCCGGGGCTGCACGGTGAGCGCGCGGGCGATACTGACGCGCTGGCGCTGTCCGCCGCTCAACTGGTGCGGGAACTTATGGACGATGTCCCCCGGCGGAGTCAGGTCAACCATGTCGAGCAGTTCCCAGATGCGCCGCCGCAGTTCAGACCGGTCTTTGACCATTTGATGGCGCAGCAGCGGGAAGGTGAGGATTTGCTCGATGGTGTGCGTCGGGTTGAGCGATGCGAATGGGTCTTGATGCACGATTTGCAGATCGCGGCGGAGCTGCGTCGCCGCCTTGCCTGTGAACGCGCTGCGCGGTTTGCCGTCGATCAGGATGTCGCCCGCCGACGGATCGAGCAGCCCGGCGATCATCTTGCCGGTCGTGGTCTTGCCGCACCCGCTTTCCCCGACGAGGCACAGCACCTCATTCGCCGCGATGGACAGATTGATGTCTTGGATAACCGGGATGCGCTGGCGATCTTTGACGAACCAGCGTTTGACGCCCCGGAGTTCGACAATCGGCGTGGTGGTGGCAGGATTGGTCATGGCTTATCTCCGTTTCGCCGCCAGCACGCGGTCAGAATGATGGCAGGCGATCAGGTGGCGCGCGTCGTCCGGCGCTGCCAGCGCGATAGGCTGATCCGTCCGGCAGATGTCCGTCCCGAAGGGGCAGCGCGGGTGGAATTTGCAGCCGGTCGGCGGGTTGATCAGGTCGGGTGGGCTGCCGGGAATGCTCGATAGTTCTTCCTCGCCCGTGCTCAAGCGCGGCGCGGCGTTGAGCAGACTTAGCGTATAGGCGTGCTGCGGACGGTAGAATACATCGTTCACCCCGCCGATCTCGACGATTTCGCCTGCGTACATAGTGGCAATCCGATCCGCGATTTCGGCGGCGACGGCGAGATCATGGCTGATGAAGATCGTGCTGAAGTTGAGTTCATCGCGCATCCGTTCGAGCACGTCGAGGATCGACCGCTGTGTGAGGATGTCCACCGCCGTCGTCGGTTCGTCCATGATGACGATCTGCGGACGGAGGAGCAAACTGGTCGCCAGCAGCACGCGCTGACGCATCCCGCCGCTCAGTTCGTGCGGGTAGGCGTTGAACACGCGCAGCGGATCGAGCCGGACTTTCTCGAACAGCTCGAAGGCGCGGGCTTTGGCGTCGAGCCGTGACATCCCGTGTGCCTGCGCCGTGTCGTAGATCATGCTTGAAATGCGGATGACCGGGTTGAGTGAGTTGAGCGCGCCTTGAAACACCATCGCGCACTCTGACCATAGGAAGCGCTGCCAGTCGCGCTGGCTGAGCTTCAGCACGTCGATCTGCGTACCGTCACGGCGGGTATAGAGGATACTCCCCTGATCGATGCGCCCAGTTTTGGGCAGCAGTCGCAGTAGGGCAAGGTTGAGCGTCGATTTGCCGCAGCCGCTCTCGCCGATGAATGCCAGCGTTTCGCCTTCTCGAAGGTCAAACGATACATTGCTGACGGCGCGTAGGCGTCCGCGCCGTGTCAGGTAGCTTACGGAGAGGTCGCGCACGCTGAGGACGATGTTTGCTGCCATGCTAGACTCCGCTCCGCAGACGCGGGTTGAATAATTCTTCGAGCGAGCGGCTGAACAGCACCAACGACAATTGGAACAGCGCAATCGCCAGAATCGGCGCGAGCAGCATCCACAGCGCGGCAGGGTTGAAGAGCGCGCCCTGCTGCCTGCCCATGAAGATCATGACCGCCCAATCCGGCTCACGTAAGGGGACTAAGCCCAAGACGACCAAGCCGACAATCGAATACATGGCGGCGCGGATCGAGAAGATCAGGTTGACGGCGATGTAGCTGATCATGTTCGGGAAGACTTCCCGCGTGATGATGTGCCACACGCCGAGATCGAGCGCGATGGCGGCTTCGATGTAGTCGCGTTCGCGCAGGCTGAGCACCTGCGCGCGGACGGCGCGCATCAGCGCGGGCCAGTTGAGCAGGGAGAACAAAATCGCGAGGGCGAAGCTGCTGTCCAGATCGACGATGCTTGCCAGCACCAGCAGCAGCGGGAACTGCGGAATGGTCAGGATGAAGTTGGAGATCGCCGAGAAGACTTGATCGACGATGCCGCCGAGCAGACCCGCCGCCGCGCCGAGCAGAAATGCGATGATGGTGGCGAAGATACCCGCTTCAATTGCGGTGACGATCAGCGTTTGCCCGCCGTGCACGATATGCGACAGTACGTCGCGCCCCTGCCAGTCCAAGCCGAGCGGAAATTGTGCTGACGGTTCTTGAAACAGGGAGGTCGCGCCGGGCAGACGGCGCTCCATATGCGCCATCCCGTCGTAGGGGATGAGGATCGGCGCGATTACGGTCAGAAAGACGAAGAACATGATCCCGATGAAACCGATAAACCCGGCACGGTTACGCGTCAGGGCGCGGAAGGTGTTGCGCACTGTGTTGCCGAGTCCCGCCATGCGCCGCATGAAGCGTTCGGTCGGGGTCTCGCTGAAATCAACCTGATCGAGCGCTGCCAGCGAGGTGAACGGGTCTTGCTTGTTGACATAGGCGTAGGAGATGACGACGGATGTCGCAAACACGATCATCGGGATGCCGCCCAAGAACCCGCAGGCGAATCCGCTCAACACGCACGCGATAAAACCGACCACGCCCGCGCGGATTTGCTTCATGCGCAGGGCGACGATCAGCGGCACAAGCCCGCACAGCGCGCCGATGATCAGCCCGGCAGGAGTGGCAATCGTCTGAAAGCCGATCATACGTCTTTGCCCTTTCCGACACGCACACGGGGATCGAGCAAGCCGAACATCAAATCAGAGGCGACATTGGCGAACACGACCGAAATGGTGATCACGAGGAAAATCCCCTGCATGGTCGTGTAATCGCGCCCGTTGATCACGCGCAGTAGATTGCGTCCCAGACCGGGATACTGGAACAATTCTTCGACGATCACGCTGCCGCTGACGATAAAGCCAATGCTGATCGCCAAGCGAGTGACGAGCGGAAGCATGGCGTTGCGCCCGACGTAGGCGGTCAAGACGCGGCGTTCCGGCAAGCCGCGCGCTTTGGCGACGGTGATGTAATCCTCGCCGAGGGTGGCGATGGTGCTGCT
>JACSRG010000792.1 GCA_014879865.1 Anaerolinea sp. | reverse complement strand
GGTTCCCCCTCTCCCCGCTTGCGTGGGAGAGGGGAGGCAACCGAAGGTTGCACGGGGTGAGGGGCTATGGGAGAAATAGATGCAATATACAACCAATCCTCTGCAAGACTGGATCGCGCGGCTTGACCGCCGGGCGTATGGCGTCCTCATCGGCGCACTGATCGGCATCCTCGGCGGCGTGGTCGGCTTGATGATCGGCATCCTCGATCCGCTGATCACCGTCGGCATCATCGTCGGGGTGCTGCTCGGCTTGTACGTGATCACAAACGTCAACGCGGCACTCTACGGCTTGATCGCCGTCATGGCGCTTGTGCCGTTCGCCACCTTCCCGGTCAAGATCGTGGTCACGCCGACGTTCATGGACGGCGTGATGGGTGCATTCATCCTCGTCTATGCCTTCCAGTGGATGACCGGACGCCGCCAGTTCTTCCGCCTGACGCCCGTCCACGCGCTGATTCTGCTCTACCTCGGCTGGCTGATCTTCAGCTTCGTTTTGGGGCTGCGCCACGCCATGCCAACGACCACCATCGCGCGCCAATTCGCCGAAACGCTCTTGAGCATCGGCATGGTCTTCATCCTCGTCGATCTGCTGCGCGAACCCGCCACGCTGCGTCGTCTGGTGTTGGCGGTGATGATCGCGGTCGGCTTACAGGCGGTAATCGCGCTGATTCTCTACGTCATGCCGGACGCCAACGCCGAACGCACCTTGATCCGCCTTGCCCGCTTTGGTTACCCCGACGGCGGCGTGATCCGCTACATCGAGGATGACCCCGCCCAAGCCGAACGCGCCATCGGCACATGGGTTGACCCGAACGCGCTCGGCGGTTTCCTCGCCGTTGCCGCCGCGATGATCGCCCCGCAGGTGTTCGCGCGTAAACCCGTCCTGCGCACCCGTTGGATCGCGTGGGGTGTGCTCGGAATTGTCGGCTTGGCACTGCTGCTGACTTTCTCGCGCGCGTCGATGCTGGCGATTGCGGTCGGCTTGCTGTTCATCGGTCAGGTCAAAGGCTATCGCCGCTTCCTCACATTGATCGCGGTCGGCGCGGTCGTCATCCTCGTGCTGCCGCAAACACAGGAATATGTCACGCGCTTTGCCGAATTATTCACGGCGGGCGATCTGGCGACGCAGATGCGCCTCGGCGAATACGGCGACTCCTTCCGGCTGATCAGCCGCTACCCGATCACCGGCGTCGGCTTCACTGGGACGCCAGACATCGACATTTACACCGATGTCGCCTCGATGTACCTGATCATGGCGAACCAGATCGGCTTGGTGGGCGTGGGCATCTTCGCGCTGACTGTCGGCGGCGTGTTCGTGTACGGCAGGCAGGCATGGCAGCACGCCCGCGCCAGCGAAGAACTGCGCTCGATCCACTTGGGCTACCATGCTGCCCTCTTGACAGCGCTCGTCAACGCCACCGCCGATCTCTACTTCTTCCGGCTCGATTTTCACGCCTCGATCACGCTGTTCTGGTTGGTGGTCGCGCTGGCGCTGGCGTCGTCGCGACTGGCGCTTGAACAGGCTCGACCGGCATTGAATTAACCGTTGTCAAAGGCAGGTCAATCCGCTATGATGCAGCCCTAACCCATCTTAACGTTCTTTCCGCTTTGCGCCGACGCGCCCCGCGTTCGATGCAGGGCAAACCCGGGGAAGGGGTAATTCAGAGTGAAACGACCATACGAAGTCGCCTTTATCGTGCGTCTGGATGTCACAGACGAAAACTTGGTGAACAACACCATTGATCAGGTGCGCGCTTGGATTGAAGCGGAGCAGCTCGGCGAAGTCAAGAAGATTGATCGCTGGGGACGGCGCAAGCTGGCTTACGAAATCGACAAGCAGCGCGAAGGCTATTACGTCTTGATGGAATCGCAAATCGAAACGCGTGGGCTCGGTGAACTTGAGCGCAACCTCAACCTGTCGCCCTACATTTTGCGCTACATTATCGTACGTACCGACGATTAACCCGCCCGCTCTCTCGTTTGAATAGAGGTGTGTCGTTATGGGACGCGGTCTAAATAAAGTCATCATTATTGGCTATGTCGGGCGTGACCCGGAAATGCGTTACACCCCCAGTGGACGCCCAGTGACCAGCTTTAGCGTCGCCACCAGCCGCACGTGGGTGTCGGCAGAGGGCGAACGACGCGAAGAGACTGAATGGTTCAACGTGGTGGCATGGGGCAATCTCGCCGAAATCTGCAAGGCGCACCTCGCGAAGAATCAGCAGGTGTATGTCGAAGGACGGTTGCAAACACGCGGCTGGGAAGATGACATGGGCAAGAAGCATTTTCGGACAGAACTCGTCGCCAATGAGATGATCTTGCTTGGAGACCGCCGCCCTCATACCAGCGACTTCGACTACATCAACGATGACAACGATGGCAGTGATTACGCCTTCTAATAAGTGAAACATACAGGAGAAGGACCTGTGAGCGATATGGAAAACCGCAGAGATTTTGACAATGATGACGACCGCCGCAGTCGGCGTGAAGACCGCGAAGATCGCGGCGAACGTGGCTTTGGACGCGGACGCTACCGCCAAGCGCACTACTGCCCCGATGGCAAGTGCTTCGACTGGAAGGACATCGACACGCTGAAGAAGTACGTCAGCGAAACGGGTAAGATCAAGCCCCGCCGCCAGACGGGCAACTGCTCCCGCTGCCAGCGGCAGTTGGCGCGGGAAATCAAGCGCGCGCGCCACATGGCGCTGCTCCCGTTCATCATCATCACCGAATAGCGCGTGTGCCGGATGACCTCCGGCACATTCATTTCATTTGTAATTGCTCGGTATCACTGAGGAGTGCGCATGAGCAAGCGTAGTCAAACGACCGGCATGCCAAAAGCTGGTCAGTCGAAAAAGGTCGCAGCCAAGCCGGAAAAGCCGAAGGGCGCGCTGCAGCAGCTTCTCTTTATTGATTACGAACATAAGCACGAGCGCGAAGCGGCGATTCAGCGACTCGTGATTCTCGGCGTGGGGCTGGCAATCGGCATCGCGGCGATCATTTTCATCATCGCGGCAGCCGTCGATACGCTGATCGTGCCGAATCAAGCCGTCGCCAACGTCAATGGCGAAACGATTACCGTCAGCGAGTTTGAAAACCGTGCTCGCTTGGAACGTGCGCTGCTCAACCAGCAGTTGAATCAAGCGGTAGCGCTGTATCGCCAGTTTGGCGCGACCGACGAACAGATCAACCAGCAGTTGACCACGCAGCAGCCGTACAGCACATGGCTGAACGAAATGCAGGTGCCGGATCAACTGGGCAACCGCATCATCAACGAGATGGTCGAAGATGAATTGGCGCGTCAGGCAGCCGCCGAACGCGGCATCGTCGTGACGGATGAAGAGATCGACGCGCGGATTCAGGAATACTTCGGCTACGATCCGAACGAAGGCTTGGTCGAACCGACGGCAACACTGCTGCCGACCGAAACGCCGACGCCATTCGTCTCGCCGACGCCATCGCCGGTACCGACCGAAACGCCGACCCTGCCGCCGTCGCCGACGCCGGAGTTCACGCCGACGGAAACGCAAACACCCTTCCCTACCGCGACGCCGACCAACACCCCCGACGCAACGCAGCGCGCGGAGACCTTCACCACGAATCGCAGCGATTATTTCAGTTCGCTGCGGACACTGGCAGGCATTGGCGACGATGAAATCCGCCGTTACTTCGAGATTCAGGTCATCCGCGAAAAGCTCGGCGAGTCGCTCATGGAAGGCGCAACCACCGGGACGTGGGTCAACGCGCGGCATATTCTGGTCGACTCGCTCGACCTCGCGAATGATGTCCTCGCGGCGCTGAACGCGGGCGAGTCGTTCGCAGAACTCGCGCGCCAAGTCTCGACGGATACGGGCAGCGGCGCGCGCGGCGGCGAACTCGACTGGGCGCAAGCCAGCGGCTTCGTAGATGAATTTGCGGACGCAGTGCGGACGGCTGAAATCGGTGTGTATGTCGGTCCCGTGCAGACGGAATTCGGCTACCACATCATTCAAGTACGTGCGCGCGAAGAACGCGAACTGGACGAAACCGAACTGAGCAACGAGCAGACACGGCGTGCCACCGCATTCCTCGACGATCTGCGCATTGCGCCAGAAACCAACGTGCAAATCTTCGACTCGTGGACGAACCACGTGCCGACGACGCCGACTCTACGCATCACCGGCTGATTTCTCAACATCGCGTTACATCGTAGGGGCAAGGTGCGCCTTGCCCCCAAGTAAACTCCCCCACCGCTTTCCCGCCGTTCATCCAATCTCAAATTCGCGCCTTTGCCGCCCCCCTTAGCGTCCGCTATAATCGCGCTCATGAATGATCAAAGCCTATCCCGATTCGAGACACAGCTCGAGCGTTTGATCGAAGGCGCGTTTGCCAAACTCTTGAGTAAAACCATCAGCGCACACGATATTGCGCTGCATGTTGCGCGGGCGATGGAAGATGATCTTCTGCTGCCCGCCGACGGCGACCCGCGCCCCTTTGCGCCCGATCAGTACACCATTCGCATGAATCCTGACGTGCAGCTTCACCTGCTCAAGAAGCAGGAGTCGCTCGGCACATTGGTCGCGCAGCATGTCGTCGAATTGGCGACACAGTCCGGCTATCGCCTGCGCACGATCCCTATCATCCAGCTTGTCGCTGACCCGGACTACGCGACAAACCAGATTCGCGTCTTCACACAGCACAGCGAAAAACGCCAAGACTCGACGGCAATACTGGAAAAGTTCGATCCGCCGCAGGAAGACCGCGCGCCAAACAATCCGCAGTTGATCGTCAACGGCATGAAGACCGTCGCGCTGACCGAACCGATCCTCAACATCGGGCGTGGACGTGACAATCACATCGTGCTGGACGACCCGTACGCCTCGCGTCACCATGCCCAGCTTCGTCTGCGCTTCGGACGCTATACCCTGTTCGACACCAGCAGTTCGAGCGGGATGCGCGTCAACGAGGTGACTGTCCGCGAGCATCGACTGCAACCCGGCGACGTGATCCGCTTAGGGCGTACACAGCTTGTCTATTGGGAAGACATTCACCCCGGCGAAACAGGGATAAACGAACCGCAGTGAGTACCGATGTCGTCTTGTTCGTGCTGCGCTTGATCTCCGGCGCGCTGCTGCTGGCGGTCTTGGGGTTATTGTTCGTCGTCATGTGGCGCGACTACCGGTCTGCGCTGCTGCAAGCCGAGTCCAACCGCCGCACGTATGGACGCCTGATCGTCGTTCAGGAGATCGACGGTGCACAGGTCGCCGGTCAAAGCCATCCCCTCATGCCGCTGACCACGCTCGGACGGTCGCCGACCAACAGCATTGTCATTACCGACGATTTCGCCAGCGGGGAACATGCCCTCGTCGCTTACCGCAGCGGTCAGTGGTGGCTTGAGGATCGGCAGAGCCGCAACGGGACGACGATCAACGATATTCCGGTCACGCAGCCGATCATCGTCACCGATGGCGACGTGATCGGCATCGGCAACTGCCGTTTTCGCCTAGAATTGGAGCATTGAGCATGGACTTAGGACTGAGGAACGTCAGAGTTTTAGTCACCGCCGCGAGTCAGGGGTTAGGGAAAGCGGCAGCGCGTCGTTTTAGCCTTGAGGGCGCGGTCGTCGTCATCAACAGCCGCCGCTTGGACGAACTTCAGGCGACTGCCGCCGAAATCAACGCCGAGTCGGGCAATCCGGTCTTCACCATCGCGGGCGATGTGAGCGACCCCGCGCAAGCCGCCAAGATCGTCAAAAATGCCGCCGAAATGCTCGGCGGGTTGGACGTGCTCGTGACCAACGCCGGGGGTCCGCCGTCGGGTGGCTTCGAGGACTTCGACGTGGAACAGTGGGAGCAGTCAACGCGGTTGGTCGTGTTCAGCGTCGTCAGCCTGATCAAAGCGGCGATCCCCTATCTGAAAGAGTCCGACCGCGCGGCGATCCTCGCGGTGCAGTCGGTGTCGGTCAAGCAGCCTGTCTACAATTTGACCCTCTCGAACGCCATTCGCCCCGCCGTGATCGGCTTGATCAAGAGCCTGTCGCAGGAGCTTGGTCCGTCAGGGATTCGCGTTAACGCCATCCTCCCCGGCAACACCGAAACGGATCGGATCGTCGATTTGATGAAGGCGCGCGGCGTCAAGAACAACACCAGCGAAGCCATCGAGCGCGAAAAGGCATATGCCGACATCCCCCTACGCCGTTTCGGGCAAACCGACGAATTCGCCAACGCCGCCGTGTTCCTGTGTTCGCCCGCCGCCGGTTACATCAACGGGGTGATGCTGCCCGTCGATGGCGGCGTGATCAAGGCGACGTTGTAGGATAACCACCATGACTGAACCTGTTCTGATCGGCATTATCGGTGGTTCGGGCTTGTACAACATGCCGGAACTGACCGACGTCACTCACCAACCAATGGATACGCCCTTCGGTAAGCCGAGCGCCGACGTGGTGATCGGCACGCTGCGCGGCAAGCGCGTCGCTTTTTTGCCGCGTCACGGCGTCGGGCATGTCTTCACACCCTCGACCGTGCCCTATCGCGCTAACATCTGCGCGCTGAAAATGCTCGGCGTGCGCCAGATCATCGGCGTGAGCGCGTGCGGGTCGCTGCGCGAGGATTACGCGCCGGGAGATATTGTCCTGCCCGATCAACTATTCGATAACACGCGCGGATCGCGCCCGCGCACGTTCTTCGACACGGGATTAGTGGCGCACGTCTCCGTCGCCGATCCGTTTTGCGGCTATCTCAACGGCGTCACAGCGGAAGCAGTCGAAGCAGCGGGCGGTACGGTGCATCGCGGCGGGACATTCATCACCATCGAAGGGACACGCTTCAGCACGCGCGCCGAAAGCGCCGCGTTTCGTCAGTGGGGCATGAGCATCATCGGCATGACGACCAGCCCGGAAGCCTTCCTCGCCCGTGAAGCCGAGATGTGCTATGTCAGCATGTCGCACGTCACCGATTACGACGTGTGGCACATCAGCGAAGAAGCCGTAACCGTCGATAAAGTGATCGCCACCATGCGCCACAACCTGAGCGTTGCGCAGGGCGCGGTCGCCCGCGTGGTCGAAACGCTCGACGAACACCGTGACTGCGACTGTCACCGCGCGCTCGATAACGCCATCATGACCGATCCGGCAGTCATCGCGCCGGAAGTGCTGGAAAGGATGCGCCCCATCGTCGGGCGACTGTTCAACTGATGCGCTATTCGGGAGATCAGGCGCTCACGCAGCGGCGCGCAGAATTCGGTCTAACCGGGATCGCGTTCCTGTTCTTCGTGGTCAGCACGCTCGCGCTGAGCTTACAGCGCGGGGTGATTGTCCCCGGCGATTGGGTGCGCCTGCTGGCGTGGACGCTGTGCGCGGTGATCGGCAACGAGGTCATCCGCCGCCGTTTGCCCAACCGTGACCCGTTCCTGTTCCCGCTGGCGCTGTTCATGTCCGGTTGGGGCTTGATCCTGATCGAACGCCTCGCGCCGCCGTTCGCCGAGCGCCAGACCGTCTGGCTGATCGTCTCGACCATCGCGCTGATTGTCGTGGTCTACTTGCCGCGTGTGCTCTTCTGGATGCGCGCCTACCGCTACACGCTGCTCGTCTTCGGTTTGCTGCTGCTCGTCGCCACGATCCTGCTCGGCACTAATCCGTCGGGCATGGTCGGCGCGCCGGAATTGTGGCTCGGCTTCGGGACGTTCTTCTTTCAACCCTCCGAAGCGCTCAAGGTGATCCTCGTGGCATTCCTCGCCAGCTACCTCGCCGAGCAGTACCCGGCGCTGCGGGCGTTCGGAATCGAACAGCGGCGCTTATCGCCGCGCATTTTCGGACCCATCCTGCTGATGTGGGGGCTGTCAGTCATCATCTTGATCTGGCAGCGCGATCTCGGCACGGCGATCCTGTTCTTCATGGTCTTCCTGACCCTGCTCTACGTCGCCAGCGGCTACACCCCCCTGTTGATCGGCGGGGCGCTGCTGGTGCTGATCGCCGGTTTCTTCGCTTACCAGTACATCCCGCTCGTGCAGCTTCGCATCGACATCTGGTTGAACCCTTGGGTCGATGCCGATGGACGCGCCTACCAGATCGTGCAAAGCCTGTTCGCCTTCGGCGCAGGCGGTATTTTCGGGCAGGGGGTGGGGCAGGGATCGCCGACCTTCATTCCCGTCGTGCATTCCGATTTCGTCTTCGCGGCGCTGGCGGAAGAATGGGGCTTCTTGGGCGTCATCGTGTGCATCGCCTGCGTGATGATGTTCGTGCTGCGCGGGCTGCGCATCGCCGTCATGGAAAGCACGCGCCCGTTCAACGCGCTGCTGGCGGTCGGCTTGAGCATCTTGCTGGCAGTCCAAAGCCTGATGATCATGGGAGGCGTCCTCAAGCTGATCCCGCTGACGGGCGTCACCCTGCCTTATTTCAGCTACGGCGGCAGTTCGCTGCTGATCAACTTCGTCATGGTCGGGCTGCTGCTGCGCCTATCCGCCGGGGAGACCTAGCTCGTGAGCTTCACGCGCGAAATCAACCGCCTGTTGATCGGGCTGCTGGTGCTGTTCGCCGGGGTCGCCATCACCGCCGCCTATTGGAGCATCGTCGGAGCGGATACGATCTTGCAGCGCGAAGACAATCCCCGCCGCGTCGAAGCCGAGCGCGCCATTCAGCGCGGCGATCTGGTAGATCGCGATGGCGTCGTGCTCGCGGAAACCATCTCCGGGGATAACGGCGTCCTGCGCAGCTACCCCTACCCGGCAACCTATGGCGCGCTGGGTTACTACAGCTATCGCTACGGCGCGAGCGGGATCGAAGCGGCGTCCAATGCGCTGCTGAGTGGGGCTGACCTTGAGCGCTCCCCGGCGGACGCGTTAGTCGATGGGCTGCTGCA
>JACSRG010000125.1 GCA_014879865.1 Anaerolinea sp. | reverse complement strand
GCGGCGCATTTTCGCAATCTGAATTATCCTGAATGGGGCGCGCTGACGTGCGCCCTTTTTCACGCAGATGGAGCAGCAACACTATGGGACTCAAACCGGATCACTGGATTCGCAAAATGGCGCACGATCACGGGATGATCGAACCGTTCGTCGAACGGCAGGTGCGCGAAGGCGTCATCAGCTACGGCTTGTCGAGCTACGGCTACGATATGCGGGTGGCAAACACGTTCAAAATCTTCACGAATGTCTATTCCGCCGTCGTTGACCCGAAAAACTTCTCGCCGCAGTCGTTCGTCGATGTCGAAACCGACGTGTGCATCGTGCCGCCGAACTCGTTCGCGCTTGCCCGCTCGGTCGAGTATTTCCGCATCCCGCGCAACGTGCTGACGCTCTGCGTCGGCAAATCGACCTATGCACGTACCGGGATCATCACCAACGTCACACCGTTTGAGCCGGGATGGGAAGGCTACGTCACACTCGAAATCAGTAACACCACGCCGCTGCCCGCCAAGATTTACGCGAACGAAGGGATCGCGCAGGTCGTGTTCTTCGAGGGCGACGAGGAATGCGAAGTCTCTTATGCGGATCGCAAGGGCAAATATCAGGGTCAGACCGGGGTGACACCGCCGAAACTATAAGACTCCACGTTGACCAAACGATACACGTCGTTTAGAATCAGTGTATCATGGGCGGTTAGCTCAGTTGGCAGAGCGCGCGTTTTACAAGCGCGATGTCGTGGGTTCGAGTCCCCCACCGCCCAAGCAAACCCAGTAGATAAGATTACTGGGTTTTTTCATGCCGCTTGACACCTAATCGCCTGCCCCGGATGCTCGGTGCAATATTTCGGTTTGCATAGAGTATCCATTTCGTGCTTTAATTAGAACAGTTTGTTTGTTATCTCAAACTCGTAATCTGTATTGCGAGAAGTCTTATGCAAACCTTGACCGATCAGAATCGACATATCCTAATCGTGGAAGACGACGCGGATACGGCAGAGATGGTGAGTACATTCCTCGAAACTGCCGGCTACTCCACCGCAACCGTTGACACCGGTGAGATCGCCCTCAACGAAATCAGTTCGCAGCCCCCCGATCTCGTCCTGCTCGATCTGGGCTTGCCAGACATGCCGGGCTTGGAAGTCCTCAAGCAAGTACGCGCTAACTCGTTCCTTCCGCTGATCGTCATCAGTGGCAAAACGCAGGAACATGACAAGGTCGTCGCGCTGGAACAGGGCGCGGATGATTACATGGGCAAGCCATTCTCGCCCGAAGAACTGCTGGCGCGGGTGATGGCGCTGCTGCGGCGGGTCGGCTGGACGCCTGTCCCCGAACCGAAACTCATCGTGCGTCACCTTGAGCTGGACATGGCGCGGCGGCAGGCGAGCATCCGCAATAAGAAGCTGCATCTCACGCCGGTCGAGTACGGAATTCTCGTCACGATGATGCGGACAGCGGGCGCAGTCGTCAACCATGACGACCTGCTGCGCGCGGTCTGGGGCGAGCGTTACGAGAGCGACTATTCGGTGCTGCGCGTCAACATTTCGCGCTTGCGTCAGAAGTTGGAAGAGAATCCGCGTCACCCATCCTACATCGTCACCGTGCCCGGTCAAGGCTACGTGATGCCGCTCAAGCGTCCATAATGGCTCGTCTGCGTCTCATCGTACTGGTCATCGGCTCGCTGCTGGTGATCGCTACGTATACCTTTCCACTGTGGCAGCCGCTCGTGCAACAGGAAACCATCGCCCAAGAAATCGCCTTCCCGGGGCTTGCCGTCGATCTACAGGATGATTTTTTGAGCCTTCCGCCGGAGCAGCAGCGTGCCTACCTCAGCCTGCGCGCCGAACAACCGGAAACAGCACTGGCGATGGTCAACGCCGCATTGCAACCGCGCCGACTCGCGCCGGAAGATGATCAGGATATGCCGGACATGAACGCGCCGATCACGGCGGCAACCGGCACCTTCGTCACTCTCGACCCGATTCGCTTCGCACGCGGTACGGCGACGATCTTTCAGCAAGCAGACGGCGCATTGCTGATGCGCTTTGAAGATTTCGCCATGCCCAATGCGCCGGACACAATGGTGATACTGTCGCCGGTCTCTGATCCGCAGACGCCGGAAGAAATGCGAACCAATGATGCGGCAGTCGAGATTGAACCTCTGCGCGGCAGTGTGGGTAATCAGAATTATGTCCTGCCCAACACCGTCGATCTCACTCAAGTACGCAGCGTGGTGATTTACAGCCAGCAGCTTGACCTCATTTACACTTATGCGCCCTTGTTCGTACGCGTGCAGTAGGGAAATATGAACGACGATTATGCGGCACTCGCGCCAATCTACGATCGGATTGGCTTATCTGGTTTCGCCGAGACGATAACCCCCCTGCTGCTCGGCTACGCTCAGTCGAACGACTGGGTGGGGCGGCGGGTGATCGATCTGGGCTGTGGCACGGGCGGCAGCGTCCGCTGGCTGGCGCGGCATGGGTACAACACAACCGCCGTCGATCTCTCCCCGGCGATGCTGAGCGTGGCGCAGAAATCCATCCAGACCGAAGGACTCGGCTTGCGCTGGCTGCAAGGCGATATTCGCGCCATCACCGATCTGCATGACATCGATCTGGCGCTGGCACTCGACACATTGAGCGATTTGAACAGTCTGCGCGACCTCGAAATGGTCTTCAGCGCAGTGATCAAAGTGCTGAATCCGGGCAAGCTGTTCGTCTTCGACTTGCACACGCTCGAAGGACTCGCGGAACGCGGACGCACGACCACATTTGCCCTTGACGACGACGATCTCACCATCGTCGATACGCATCACTTCGACTACGAGCGGCAGGCGAGTGTGAATGAATACCGGGTATTCGAGCGCTCCGGCGACTTGTGGCGGCGCTGGAACGCGACGCGCACACGGCGCGGCTTCCCGATTCAGGTGGTCAGCGCCTTGCTTGTGCGGTCGGGCTTCGGCATAATGACGACACTCAATGAGCGCATGCAGCCGCTCAATGCAGTGAATGGACGTGTGAATCGGGTGATATTTTACGCTCAGAAACCGGAGACCGAGTGAGTACCGCCGAAAAACTCATCGTCAATCTCGACCAAGAACATGGGGCGCTGCGCTTCGCGATTCTGCTTTCGTTCATCGGCGCATGGGTTGTGCTGTTTATCCTCTTCAGCGCGCTGATCCCGAATCAGGGTTTCAGCCTGCTGGCGATCATCTTGGGCTTCGCCGGGGCGTACCTCTTGGCGGCGCTGCTGGAGCGCAACCTGAAAGGACGCTGGCACAGTGGTCGCGTCATCGAAATCGATCAGGATGGTGTGCGGATGCGACGCGGCACGACGCTCGACGGCGAAATCCTCTCTGAAGACCCGGCGCGCGCGCTCCTCTGGCGCTTCACTGTGACCAAGCGCGCCCGTGTCCCCAAAGGAACGGTGATGTTCGCCTGCGCGCTTCAGTTCGAAGACACCTACCTGACTGTCTACACCTTCGTACCACCCAAACAAGTCGATTCTTTCGAATTCGCCGACCGTTTCGCCAATCTGCTCACCAAGAAGCAGGCGGCGAACGAGCAGGAAGATTTGCGGTTAGCAGGGGAACAGCGACGATTGCGCGATGCCGAGAATAACCGCTGGGCACGCGGCGGCGAGATGTCGCTCGTCGATTTTACGACCTATATTCAGCGCCTGAAGGCACAATATCCCGAATGGCTCGACTAAAACTTCTCTTGATCGTACTGGGCGCGCTCCTACCGTTTGCGCGCCTGAATGCTCAGACCATCCTCACGCCGTTCACCGAAATCACCGGGCGCATCGCTTCTGGCGGCTCTCAGCAGTACACCTTTACCGCTCAGAGCGGTGCGGTCGTCTCGTTGATCGCCCGCGCTACGTCGGAGGACTTCGACCCGCAGATCGCGCTCATCGATCAAGGCGGGCGTGAGCTTTTCTCCAACGATGACTACGCCTACCCTGACAACCGCGACGCACTGCTCGAAGCTGTAACTCTGCCCCGTACGGAAACCTACACCGTCGAAGTGAGCGGCTATGGCGAGACAGCGGGCAATTTCGCGCTCACGCTGCTGCCGGGCTATGGCAGTCCGGTGACCATCGAGGAATTCACTGAAGACGGTTGGGAAGGGGTCAATAACGTGCGCGCCGCGCAGCAGAACAACATGCTGTCGCTGAGCTTGCAAGGCACTCGGCGCGCCGGGGCGGCGTTCAACCCGGCAGTGCAAGCGCCTGCCAATTTCATGGCGCAGGTGGACGTGATCAGCGTCAGCAACCCGTCAGGCTGGACGGTGGGTATCGCCGCGCGCCAGAACGGCGACGACTACTACCTCTACGAAGTCAACGTTCAGGGTTTATGGCGCTTCTCCCGCTATGAGGCGGGAACAGCGACCGTGCTGCGCGATTGGACGGCGCATCCCGGCATTGTTGCCGGAGAGAGCGCCTTTACCCTCGGCTTGCTGGCAAACGGCGTAGGCTTCGACTTTTTCTACAACACCGCTTACGTGGGGAGCGTCAACGATTCAGCGTTAAACACGGACGGCGGTGTCGGGCTGGCGGTCGGCATTACGTCGGCGCTCTCCAGCGAGACAAGCGCGCAGTTTGACAATTTGATCATCACAACGCCGGTCAATGTGGACGATGAGCGCGTCATCCCTCAGCAGATTCCGGTCGGCGAAGGCACGGCGCTTGTCTTGGCACTCAAGCGCCAGAATCTCGTAGCCCCGGACGGCGTCATGGCACTGACGCTGCCCGAAAGCTCGGTGCAGTATGCGCGCGGCGGCGTCAACCGTGTGATGTTGGGGCGCGGCACAACCTACACCAATTTTGCGCTCGGCGGCGTGGTCGATATGCAAGGCTCTGTCCCGACCGAAGCAGGTGGCTGCGGCATCGTCTTCCGGTTTGCCTCAGAGACCGACTACACGCTCGCTTATATCGAGCAAACGGGCGGCTACGGCATCTCGAAACGTGAAGGCGACGTATTCTTGCCGGGGTTGTTCGGGCAACGTGAAACCGTGCAGCGGGGACGGCATCATCTGCTCATCATCGCCGACGAGGGCACGCTGCATTACTATGTAGATCGGGAGTACATGGGGTCACTAGAGAACGCGCCGCAGGACGGACAGATCGGGATCGCCGTCGTCAACTTCGAGGGGATGACGACCCTGTGCAGCTACTCGAACCTGTGGCTGTGGGAATGGTGAACCGGTGTCGGGGAACGTGACTGTTCCCCGACACGCGTGTGTTTCACAAACTACCGGCGCATGACCGTTCCGAGTGCGTCGCACGCGGGGCACGAACCATCCGGACGCAGCATCGCGTAGCCGCCCTGCGGATCATCTGCCGTATACAGCGAGAAGTCCACGTTCCACACGATCATCAAGCGAACACGCCCGCTCTGTGCCGAGCGCACCGCCGCATCCGCCAACCACGACGCCTGCTGCGCAACCGTCGTATTCTGACCCCACGCGAAGTTCGCGGGCAGCGGCGTGCTATAGCCCGCCGGTGTCAGGTAGCCGAGTTCCGTCCAGCAGGCGGGTTTGCCGCCGAACGGTGCGAGCCCACGACCGAGCATCGACTGGAAGTAGTAGGTCGGGTAGCCGCCGCGCGGATCGCCGCTCGTCTGGCTCGGCGGGATGATCCCTTCGTTGTAGTGCAAGCCAACGCAGTCCATATAGTTCGCCGCGCCTGCCGCCGACATCTGCTGCATGAATGTGTCGTCGTTGCAACCGTTCGCCGCGCAGCCCGCCGAACCCCAGAAGCCCGTCGGGGCAGGAGCAGCGCTGATCACGATGGTGTTGGCATTGCTTCCCTTGATGGCATTGAAAGCCGCCGCCAGCATCCGCGTGTAGCTCGCGCCGTTGACCTGTCCGGTGGGCCATTCACGGTCGAGATTCGGCTCGTTCCAGACCTCAATCGCATCCGCGCCTGCGGCAGCAACCGAACCGAGATACGACGCGAAGCCCTGAATGTACGAATCGAAGTTCGCGCCGAGCGCATTGCGATCCCCGACGATCCCCAGCAGGATTTTGAACCCGTTCGTGTGCGCCGCGTTGATCAAACCGGCTGCCGAACTCGCGTCCTGTCCGGGCGTATAGCGAACCTGCTTCTTGATCCACGTCATACCGGAGCGCCGCGCCAAGTTCACGGCGTTGGTGCTGATTTCGAGGACGTGACCGCCGAGTTCAAAGCTGCCCGTCGCGCCCGCACCCGCCACCGGAGCGGGAAGCCCGGTACCCGGTGCCGCTGTCGCCGCAGGAGAAGCTTCTGTGACCGTATCACAGGCGGTGATGATGGTGTGGTCGAAGCTCGAACGCCCTTCGTACTGACGACCGTTCAAGCCGGTGATAATGAAACGCCACCCGAAGTAGAGCAGACGGGCAGTGGTCGGATCGTCCAGCGTAACGCAGCTATCGATCCCGTCAACGAATTCGTATTCCTCAAATGTCCAGCGCTGCACAATCGTCAGGTCAACGCTGAACTTATCTTCCAACGCGTCGCGGACGCCGGCAAACGCGAGCCAAAGGGGATCATTCGGCGTGGCAGTAGGTCCCCCGGTTTGCGCCTCAGTGGTTTGCATGGGCGTCATCGAGAAGAGCGCGATCAGCAGCAGCAAGAACAGCCCGCTGGCGAATTGAATGCGTCGTGGCATAGGTTTATCTTCCTCATTCCTCGCAGATAAAAAAACCGGATTGTCCTTGCGAACAATCCGGCTGAGAAGATTACAACAATTTCGTGTGATTTTCCAGAGCGTAGGGCTATCGTAGGGTTATTCGAGGGCTTGAACAGCATCCTGTCGCAGCGTCGCCAGCTTCTCCAAGAGCGATCCTTCCCCTCGTGAGGCGAGGATTTCCTGCACCGCGTCCATCATCTCGATCAGCGGTTGACCGAAATCGGCGATGTTTTCCGCCAGCGCGGTACGGGCTTCATCATCCGGCATGGAGAGCAGATCGTTGATGAACTTGAGTTCCGGCTGCATGTTGTCGCGCAGCTTGTTGACCACACTCTCATACACCTGCTTCAGCCGCGCCGAAAGCTGGATATTCCCTGTCCGCTGTGCCTCTTGGATGTTGGCGGTCAGCACCGACATGAACGCATCGTCCAGATAAGGCAGGTTCTCATCGACTATCGCCTCGATGTCCGGGCTGTTGATCATCGACTGAAGCAGCGCCGCCGCTTCCTGCACCACCAACTGCTGCTGCTGATCGACCATTGCCGTGAGCTGCATCAACTGCTCGCGCACGGCTTCGAGCGCGTCACGTTGATCAGCAGGCGCTGCGCCGATGCGCGCGGTCAATTCTTGGAAGAACTGCGCGTCGAACGCCGGACGCGCCAGCCCGACCAACGCTTGCAGCCGCTGCTCGTCAGCGGCATAGCGGATCGCTAGATCGGCAAAGTCCTTGCGCTGCGCTCCTGCGCCGATGGTCTGAATATCATCCGCGACCGAACGCACGATCTCCTCTTGGACGCGATTCTGTTCCATAAGCTGCTTGCCGAAGCTGGAGAACTCGGCAACCATTTGCTGCGTCGCCAACACTTGCTGCGCGATGTCAGGACGACCATCCTGTACCATTCGCTGTGCCATCATCGACATCGTCTGCAAGAACTGCGCGTCGATCTTGGCGTCGTTCTGCTGCACAACCGATTCCAGCAGGTCATCGGGTGTGGACATGAACTGCTCGATCAGGCGCACCCGTTCGCGTTGTTCGTTCATCATGTCCGGCGTGACGCCATCCGCCTGTAGAATCGTCTCGATCATGCCCTGCATGGTCAGCGCCTGCTTCGGGTTGAACATATAGCCCTTCATCGCTTCTTTCGGCAGACGGGCAGTCAATTCCTTCATCAGGTCGCCGATGACCTTTTCCTGCTGCGGCTTAGGCAGCGGCACTTCCATCGGCATGAAGACCAGCAGCAGTTCTTTGCTCGCGTCATGGTACAGGATCGGCGACGCAATCGTGACCGGCGTGCCGCAGTTCGGGCAGCTCACAGTATTCACGCGTCCGGTCAAGAGACGGGCTTTCGCCTGCGGGTCGGCGGTTGCATCGATCACCGATTCGACCACCGCGTTGAACGGATTACGGCAGTTCGGGCATTGGATATTCATTTGTCGAGCCAATGGCTTATCTCCAGAACTAAGAGTCGAGCAGCGCCAGATCAGCGCTGAGGTAAGGTAAAGGTGAAGGTCGATCCTTTGCCGGGGTCGCTTTGTACGCTGATCGTGCCGCCATGCGCGTCGATAATCGACTTGGCAAGAAACAAACCCAAGCCTGTTCCCTGCGTGCGGCGGCTGAGTTTGCCATCTGCCCGGTAAAAACGTTCAAACGCGCGTTCGACCTGAGCTTCCGTCATGCCGACGCCCTGATCGCGCACGAAAACGCTGACCGTGTCGTCGTCGGCATACCCGCCGACGAGGATGTTTCCGCCATCGGGCGAATACTTAATTGCGTTGCTCAGCAAGTTATCAATCACCTGCCGCAGCCGCTGTTCGTCGCCCTGTATCACCGGGAAATCAGGCGGGAAGCTCAGCTTGAGCTTGTGACCGCGTGTTTGCGTCTCGAACCGCTCAACCGCGCTCGCGCACAGCGCGTCAAGGCGCACGTCGTCCAGATTGAGTTCCATCCGGCGCTGCGCGTGGATTTTGCTCGTCGTCAGTAAATTCTCGATCAACACCGTCAGGCGATCCGCTTCTTCCTCGATGATGCCTGAATACTCGCGCACCACCGATTCAGCCCATGTAACATCCTCACGCCGCAGCGTCGCCGCATGTCCCTTAATTAAGGCGACTGGCGTCTTGAGTTCATGAGAAATCGTGGAGATGAAGACATTTTGCATCTCCTGTGCCTGCCGAAAATTGGTGATGTCGCGCACACTGGC
>JACSRG010000208.1 GCA_014879865.1 Anaerolinea sp. | reverse complement strand
AGCTCGGCGATCTGGTCGGCTTGCTGACGGCGGCGCTGGTCGCCGTGAGTTACTGGCATCTGGTGCTCAGCAGTCTGGGGCTGCGGATTGTCCTCACCCCGCTGTTCGTCGGCTTGATCATCATCTTTTTGGTGCGCGCGCTTCGCTATAACCGCCGGGAGGACTTCATCGCGGCGGGGTTGACGCTGGGGATCGGCTTGTACGCGTATCAGGCGATCCGTATGGTTCCCGTCGTGATCGTGGTCGGCGTCGTGATCGCCTTCCTGTTCAAAGCGCGGGGATTGATCGTGCGCCGCGAGATGATCTTCAACTTCATCGTGCTGGTGCTGGTTTCATTCACCGTATTTATCCCGCTGTTCCGCTACTCGACCGATTACCCGGAAGATTTCTGGCGGCGCACGTCGGGGCGTTTGTTCGGCGATGACCTGACACAGCAAATGGACGAAGACGGCAATTTGCGGATGCGTGTGCCGTCGCTGCAAGAACGAATCGACGCCTTCAACCAGAACATCCCGGCGCTGCTGAGCAACTACCGCAATGCCGCGCTGATGTACAACTGGAAAGGTGACATCGCGTGGTTCCAGAATGCACCGCTCCAACCGGCGATGGATATCATCACCGGAGGATTGCTGATCATCGGGGTCGCGGCGTGGATCGCGCGCATGATCAAGCGGCGTGACCCGGCAGACTGGATCATCCTGCCGATGATCGTGATCATGATGCTGCCGTCGGCGCTGTCGATTGCCTACCCGCTGGAAAATCCGAGCAGCACGCGCATGAGCGGCACGCTCCCCGGCGTGTACCTGCTGGCGGCATTCCCGCTGGCGTTGATCGTGCAGAACGTGACGCGCATGGCGGGGCGGCTGGGGACGGCAGTCGCGGCGGTTGCAGTCGCCGGACTGCTGTTGTTCGCCTACAGCGCTAACCGGGACACGCTCCAAAATGGCTACCGCGCATTGTACCTGCTCAACTCACTGCCGCACCGCGAAGCCGGGGAAATTCTGCGCGGGTTCGTCGAGCAGGGCGGCAGTTACGGCAATGCCTTCATTCTTGCGTCCGATTACTGGTGGGATCACCGGGCGGTCGGCATCGAGGGCGGGCGGATCGACTACCCGAACAGCATCACCTCGCTGGGGGAAGTTCCGAAATGGCTGCGCGATGGACGACTGCGGGCGGATGCGTATCAGCTTGACCCGTCTCGCGATCTGTTGTTCTTCTATCACCCGGATAACGTGGATGCCGAGGCGTGGCTAACCGAAACCTTCCCTGATGGGTCGTGGCGCTTGTACGAAACGTCGATTCCCAACAAGGACTTTAAGGTGTTCATCGTCCCGGCGCTCGGCGCGCAGGGCTTCAACGACTTTTTGCGCCAGAACGAACTTGATCCGACAGAACCGACCGGGTGAGGATTTTTCGACGGTGACGTGTACAATCCCTGACGTTTGTGGACGGGCTACGTACGCTCCTGCTCTGACTTATTCGCGCCGCTCTACTTCGGCTGGCGCTTGGTTTTTGTGCTAAGGGACTTTATGCAAGACGTTCAGCAGCTAACTGCACCGCGCTACAGCGCCAGACAGCGGACGACGACCGTCAGCAGCAGCCTGCTCATCAGCGTGGTTTTGATTACGACCATGCTGATCGGCGGTTATTTCCGCTTCGTCGGTTTGAACTGGGATGATTTCACGCATTTGCACCCCGACGAGCGTTTCTTGACCGATGTGGTGCAGGGGCTTGGTCGCCAGTTGAACCCCAGCGGCGGCGAACTCCAGCGCGCCGAACAAATTAGCTACTGCTTGGCGACTTACCCGGATACCGGCGGCAAAGGCACGTTCTTCGACGCGCGCTGTTCGCCGTGGAATCCGCTCAACGCTAATTCGTCGCACGGCTTGTATGTCTACGGCACGCTGCCGCTGTTCATCGCGCGCGGCGCGGCGGAACTGGTCGCGGGGGGGACGGAATGGTACGCGCAAAACGTCCTGAGTCAGCCGGATTATGACGGCGGTCACTGGATGACCTACGACGGCATCCATCTGGTCTGGCGCGCGATTTCGGCGCTTGCCGAAATGAGCATTATCGTCCTCGTTTACTTGATCGGGACGAAGCTCCACGATAAATGGGTTGGTTTGCTGGCGGCAGTGCTGTATACGGGCGTGGTTTTCTCGATCCAGTTGGCACACTTCGCCACCGTCGATTCGCTGAGCAATTTCTTCACCGCGCTGGCGATCCTGTTCGCGGTGCTGGTGCAGCGCGAAGGCAAGCTGATCAACTACGCTATGTTCGGGGTGATGGTCGGCGCGGCGGTCGCGTGCCGCATCAACCTTGCGCCGCTGGCGGGGTTGATTGTCATCGCCGCCGCCATCCAGATCATGCCGGCGCTCGACGACAAGACGGCGGATCGAGAGCGCCGCCATGTGTGGACGATCAACCTGATCGGGTTGGTCATTTCCGGCATTTGCGCGTTCCTTGTGTTCCGCTTCGCCAACCCGTACACCTTCACCGGACCGGGTTTCTTCGGGCTGATGCCCTATGATCGCTGGCTCGACAACATGGGGACGGCAAGCGCGCTCAATAACGGCTCGATTGACAGCCCGCCGAACTTCCAGTGGGTCGCGCGCGCCCCGTACCTGTTCCCGCTCAACAACATGATCCTGTGGGGCATGGGTGTCCCGCTCGGGATCGCCGTGTGGATCGCGTGGGCGGTGGCGGGCTATCGCATCGTGCGCGGCAAAGCGGGCGCGCTGGCGAACATCCTGCTGTTCGTGTGGATTCTGATCTACTTCGGCTGGATGGGGCGCAACTGGGTCACGACCATGCGCTACTTCATCCCGCTCTATCCATCGCTGGTGGTGCTGGCTTCGTGGGGCTTGCTGGCGCTCTGGCGTTCGGCGAAAGGACGGCGGCGGGCGCTGGTTGGCGTCGTGATCGGTGCGACGGCGGCGTTTACGCTGCTGTGGGCGGCGATGTTCACCAATATCTACCGGAATATGCTCACCCGCGTACAGGCGAGTTACTGGGTGTGGGAAAACGTCCCCGGCGATTTCGCCATGCGCATCGAAACAGCAGACGGGACTCCCGCGCCGCTGCTCAACATCTCGATCAACAACGCGCAGTACGGCACGGGCAACGACGATCTGCTGCTCAACCGGGTGACGCGCTTTAGCGAGAACTTCACCACCGCCAGTTACGAATTCACGGCGGATGGGACAGGTACGGTCACGTCGATTCACGCGCCGCACCTCGGCGATCCGCTGGACGATCCCGAACCGGAGGTGCTGGCGTTCGAGATCACCGACCAGCAGGGCACGGTGCTGGCGCGGGCGCGCTTAGACAGCGATCTGCCGCGTACGGAACACATCGTCGGCAGCGCCTACGATATTCCGCTAGACACCGCGTTCACGGTGACGGAAGGCGAGAAATACACTTTCCGCGTGACGCTGGAAAGCGGTGGTCAGGTGGTCAGCGGCGGTTCGATTTTGACGTGGGAAGGCTCGTGGGATGATCCGTTCCCGGTTGGGACGTGCAATCTCCCGCCCGGCGTCACACTGGCGGACAATCCACCCCCCGGTCAAATTATGGACGCGCGCGACTGCCGCCGCCTTGATCCCGGTTGGGGGCTGTTAAGCGGCTACCAGCAGGACATCGTCTACGAGGACGAGGAAATCAAGCGCACGAATGTGCTGCGGACGCTGAACAACAGCGATTACATCGTCATCAACAGCAACCGCTTCTATGACACGCTCTCGCGCAATCCTGCCCGCTGGCCGTGGACGAACTTCTATTACGACAAGCTGTTCTCCGGCGAACTGGGCTACGATCTTGAAGCCGTCTTCCAAGAGACGTACGAACTCGGTCCGCTGCGCGTCAGCGATCAATACCTGCCGTTCTACGATGCCCCGGAATGGCTGAATGAGTTCGAGGCGGAAGAAGCCTTCCACGTCTACGACCATCCGGTCGTGATGATCTTCCACAAACGCGCAGACTACGATGCGCAGGCGGTCACGGACTTGCTCTACAGCGTCCCAATGACGCGCACGACGACGTGGAATCAGAATTGTCCCGATCTGGGCTGGGGCTACTGTGACCCGACCATCACGAACATCGCCGCCGTCGAGTCGCTGAAGATCGACAGCACGCCGACGCTCTACGAATTCCCCGATGACATGGCGCAGGTGCAGCGCGACGGCGGCACATGGTCGGATCGCTTCGACTCCGCCAGCCCGATCAACACCAGCCCCGTGATCGGGATCGTCGTATGGTGGTTGACGATTGTGCTGTTCGGTTGGCTGACGTTTCCGCTCCTATTCGCGCTGCTGCCCGGTCTCGCAGATCGGGGTTTCGCGCTGGCGAAGTTTGCCGGAATTTTTCTCGTCGCGTGGGGGACGTGGTTTATCTCCAGCCTGTCGATCCCGGTCTGGTCACAGATCGGCATCTTCGCCGGGCTGTTGATCGTCGCGGCACTCGGACTGGCGGTCGCGTGGCGTGTCCGTGCCGATCTAGTCACCTACCTGCGCGAACACTGGGGCAGATTGGCGATCATCGAACTGGTGACGCTGGCGGCGTTCGGGTTGTTCCTGTTCATCCGCTTGACTAACCCGGATTTGTGGCATCCGAGCTTCGGCGGCGAAAAGCCGATGGATTTCGCCTACTTCAACGGCGTACTGCGCAGTACAGTCTTTCCGCCGATTGATCCGTGGTACGCGGGTGGCTACATCAACTACTACTATTTCGGCTACGTGATCGTCGGCGCGCCCGTGCTGCTGCTCGGCATGATCCCGTCGATTGCTTACAACTTGATCTTGCCGACGCTCTTCGCCACGACGGGCATTGCGGCATTTTCGGCGGCGTTCAACGTCGTCAGCCGCTTGAACTGGAAGCGCGCCAATCCCTATGTCGCCGGGATCGCCGCGCTGGTGTTCTGCGTGCTGTTCGGCAATCTGGATACACCGCGCGTCTTCTTGAGCGGTGTCGCGCAGATGGGCGGCTATACCCGCCCGCAGGGGATGGAACAGTTCCTCGTCCAAGAATACACGACGCAGACGGGCGTACCGCCGGATCAACTGGCGCTGGATGACATCCGCCAGCGCGTTGACGGTGGCAATATCGTTGACCGCCTGCGCTACGAACTGGACACGACTGTCGATCTGCTGACATCCATCGGCGCGGGCATGAGCAAATTGGTCAACGGGCAACCGCTCTCGGTCGGGGCGGAACGCTGGTTCTGGGGACCAAGCCGCGTTCTGGGCGAGACTCCCGGCGTGGAAGGGCAGGCAATCACCGAGATGCCCATGTTCACATTCGTCTATGGTGACTTGCATGCGCACATGATCTCGATGCCGATGCAGTTGATTCTCATCGGCTTGCTGCTCAACGAGGTGCTGCTGGCAGGCGTAGACAGCCGCGCGCGGTTGGCGCGGGTACTGGCGATCCTGCTGATCGGCGCACTAGTCGGGATGCTGCGCGCAACGAATACATGGGACTGGATTACCTACATCATCCTCGGCACGGTTGGCTTGGGGCTGGCGTGGTGGTTGGCATGGAAGCGGGTCACGCGCCGGTCGCTGATCGATGCGGGCTGGCGCATCGGCGGCTTCTTGGCGGCGAGTTTCATCGCCGTAGCGCCGTATGCCCACTGGTTTGCGACCAGCTATTCGAGCTTGCAGTTCTGGCAGGACGGCAAGACGCCGCTCTGGGGTTACTTCGACATTCACGGGCTCTTTATCTTCCTGCTCGTCACGCTGTTGATCTGGGACACGGGGCGCTGGTTCAGAAGCGTGCGCGTGCGGGCACTGCGTGGCATGTGGACATGGATCATCGCCGGGTTCCTGCTGCTCGCGTTGATCCTGCTGGTCGCGCTGGCAGCGACGCTCGTCGAGTATCAGGTGGCGATCATCGCCGTGCCGCTGCTGATCTGGATCGCGGCACTGCTCCTGCGCCCGGATCAAACGCGACCGATGCAGTACGTCCTGTTGATTTCGGGGCTGGCGGTCGGGTTGACGCTCGGCGTAGAAATCTTCGTGCTGGATGGCGATATTGGGCGGCAAAACACGATCTTCAAGTTCTACATGCAGGCGTGGTTGATCTTCGCGGTGATGGGCGGGGCGGCGGTCGCATGGCTGTTCGCCAGCCTCGACAACTGGCGTCCGGCACTGCGCAACGTGTGGACAGTGGGCTTTGCGGTGCTGGTGACGGCGGCGGCGATGTTCCCGGTCATGGCGTCGCAGGGGAAATCTGTGTTCCGGTTCGATACGGAGCAGCCCTTCACGCTCGACGGGGCAGAGTTCATGAATTACGGTTCTCAGTGGGAAGGCGATGATATGGTGATCGCCATGCAGCCGGACGTCGTGCCGTTCTCGCTGGCGGACGACTATCGCCTAATCCGCTGGATGCAGGAGAACATCGATGGCTCGCCCACGATTGTCGAAGGGCTGGCGGACAGCACGCAGTACCGGTGGAACGCGCGCATCTCGATCTACACGGGGCTGCCTGCCGTGCTCGGTTGGCATTTCCATCAGTGGCAGCAGCGGACAGCCGAATGGACGCGCCAGTTTGTGGACAAGCGCTACGCGAATATCGTGGCGTTCTACAACACGGACAGCGTCGACTCGGCGTGGCAGTTCCTCCAGTACTACAACGTCGAGTATGTGGTGGTCGGCAATCTGGAACGCGCTTATTACCGTGCCGAACGGCTGGCGAAGTTCGACCGCATGGTCGAAATGGGTTTGCTTGAGGTGGTCTATCAGGAGGGCGACACGACTCTCTATCGCGTGAACCATGATGCACAACTGCGCGAAGTCGGCTGACGCGGGAAGGGGCATGAGTGAACGTCTTTGATTGGCTTCCCCGTGAAGGGGGCATCGTCCTAAGCTGGTGGGCACTGGTGACCGTCGCCGGGATCGGCGTGCTGCCGCTGGCGTTTCGCTTGCTTGGCTGCCTGCCGGATCGCGGCTATACGCTGGCGCGCGCGCTCGGTCTGCTGCTGACCGGATTCGTCTTCTGGCTGCTGGCATCGTTTGGCTTTTTGCGCAATACCCCCGGCTCGATGATTCTGGCATGGATCATCGTGCTCGCCGTCGGTGTGATTCTCTATCTGCGTGACCCGATTGATCTGCGCGCGTGGTGGCGCGAAAATCGCCGCGTGGTCGTCATCGGCGAAGTGCTGTTCTTCGTCCTGCTGTTCGGCTGGTCGATCTACCGCGCGCACCAGAACACGCTGTACGCGACTGAAAAGCCGATGGAACTGGCGTTTCTGTCGTCGGTCATGCGCTCGCAGACCTTTCCGCCCGCCGATCCATGGATGGCGGGCTACGCGATCAGCTACTACTACTTCGGCTACGTGATTGCCGGGATGCTGGCGCTCCTCAGCGGTATCAGCAGCACGATTGCCTTCAACATGACCAATGCCCTCCTCTTCGCGCTGACCGGGGTGACGGCATTCGGCGTGGTTTACAACCTCGTCCGGTCACGCGGCGACTCCTCGAAGCAGGGGGCGGCGTTGTGGACGGGGATCATCGGCATGGTGTTTGTGGTGCTGTTGGGGAACTTCCAGCTTCCACTGGTCGAAATTCCTTACCAGACGGGGACGGCGTCGGAAGCCTATCTCGACTTCATGGATTTGAACGAACGCCAGACGCCGATCACCGGGGAAGGGCGTTTTGACCTCAGCCAATGGGGTGATTGGTGGTGGTTCCGCAGTGCTCGCGTACTGAACGATTTCCGCTTCGACGGCGGGCGTGAGGAAGTCATCGACGAGTTCCCGCAGTTCAGCTTCTTGCTGGCGGATAATCACCCGCATGTGCTGTCGCTGCCGTTCACGGTGCTGGCGCTTGGCTTGGCGCTCAACCTGCTGCTGACCCCGCGCCGACCCAACACGGGTGAAACGATCCTGTACGGCTTGGTGATCGGCGGGCTGATCTTCCTGAATACGTGGGACGGTCCGATCTATGCTGCCTTGCTCGTCGGCGCGGATGCCCTGCGCCGCTTGCTCAAGCATCGGCGCTTGACTGGTGCAGACTGGCGCGGGTTGATCGGCTTCGGCGCGGCGCTGGTCGCGGTTGCTGTAGTGGCGTATTTCCCGTTCCTCGTGGCGTTCCGGTCACAGGCGGCGGGCATTGTGCCGAATCTCCAGTTCCCGACGCAGTTCCAGCAGTTCTTGGTGATGTTCGCGCCGCTCCTGCTGATCTTGATCCCGTTCCTGCTGGTCGAAGCGTGGCGCGGCAGCATGAATTGGCGCGGCGGTATTCAATTGGGCTTGTTTGTGCTCGGCGCGTTGATCCTCGCGCTGTTGCTGCTGTCGCTGCTGGCGTATCTCATCCCGACGCTGCGCGATCAAATCCTGCCGTTCATCAACGAGAACGGCGGCTTGGAACGCCTGTTGAGCTTGGCGATCACCAAGCGCATCACGCACGCGCTGACGGCGATCTTCCTGACCGCCGGGTTGATCGTTGTACTGGCACGGCTGTACCCGCGTTTCACCACGTCGAAAAGCGACGGGGACGAAGTGGATCGTGGTGGTTACTCGGCTGCGGCGGGCTTCGCGCTGCTGCTGATCGGCATGGGAATTCTGCTCACGCTCACGCCGGAATTCGTGTACCTGCGCGATAACTTCAACACGCGCATGAACACGGTCTTCAAGTTCTATTATCAGGCGTGGGTGATGTGGAGCATCGCCAGCGCCTATGCCGTCTACACCATTCTGTCGGATACCGAACTGCGTCGCCCATCGGTTCCCGCGCGCGCTGTTTTCGTCGGCGTGCTGGCGGTCGTGTTCGCGCTGGGGTTGATGTTCCCGGTCGCCGGAATTTATCACCGGTCGTTTGTCGAATTCGGACGTACCTATGCGCCGCCGCCGCTCACGCTCGATGGCGGGCTCAGCTTCACACA
>JACSRG010000562.1 GCA_014879865.1 Anaerolinea sp. | reverse complement strand
CACCCCGTTTCGCGCCGCTGCGCTTAGGCTCAACCGCCCCTCTCCACATGGAGAGGGGCAAAGAACCGTTAGGTTCTTGCGGTGAGGTTTGATCGTCTGCAAACAGACCCTAGGGTCAATTGCAGTGTAGGGGTAAGGCGTACCTTGCCCTGTTTAGGCACACTGCCTAAACTCACTCATTTGATCTACCCAAGTTCTCACGTAGATCAATCCTCATAATCCAGCATTCAACTGTGCACATCTGCTAAAATTTGCACGAAAAATTGTTGTAGATTGCTACTTCAATTTTCCTGATACTTATGCTGACCTTATCGTTTCTAGCACAGGGAGCGGATGTTTATGTCATCCGATGATTGTCAGGAGTTTCAACTTCAGCCACTGCATCGCGAAGATACGCGCGAACGCGACGCTTGCGCCCTCATTTGTAGTGTCCGCAAGGGCGGGCAAGCAACACACGGCAACGTAAAACGCACAATCGAAGCACTCACGCGCATGGGGCATCGTACCGGCATCGTCGATGGCGAAGGTGACGGCGTCGGCATCATGACCGACATTCCGCGCGAACTATGGGCAAAAAACCTCGTGCGGCGCGGCTTGCGCTCCGCGATTGCGCTCAACTCCAACTTCTGGGTCGCCCACCTGATGATCCCCCCGCACGCCCGCCACGAATACGAGGCGCTGACGGAGTTGATTTGCCAGCGTCTTCAAGAAGCCGGACTCGAAACTCTCTACGATGATCGGGGCAAGGTCAAGAGCAACGTACTTGGTCGCAGCGCCGCCAAAAACGAGCCGATGTTCTGGCAGTTCGCCGGCTTGAACGGACGCGCCGCGCCGGATAAGCTCGAAAAGACGATCTACCGGCTGCAAACCAGCCTCGAAACCGAACTCGGCGTGCACTTCGCGTCGTTCTCGTCGCGCAGTGTCGTCTACAAGGTGCAGGGGACGGTCGAAATCCTGCGCCGCTACTACCCCGAACTGCAAGATACCGAATACGCCTCGACCGTTACGCTCGGTCATGCCCGCTACAGCACCAACACCAACCCCGTGTTCGAGCGCGCGCAGCCGTTCAACGTGCTCGGTCACAACGGCGAATTCAACACCATTTCGCGCTTCCGTTTGGAAGCCGCGATGCTCGGCATTCAACTGTCGCCGAACAATTCCGACTCGCAGGACGTAGACAACCTGATCGACGCGCTGTGCATGGAGTACGGCTTCGACTTGATCGAAGCGATGGAATACGTCTTCCCGCCGTTCAGCCATGACCTGATGGAGAACGCCGACGAAATCCACGAGATGTACGCGAACATCCGGCGGGGGTTTGGACCGTTCGCGCAGGGTCCCGCCGCCGTCGCCGCTCGCGTAGGCGATCAATGCGTGTTCAGCGTGGACGCGCTCGGCTTGCGTCCGCTGTGGTTCGGCGAGACGGAAAAGGAATACTTCGCCACGTCCGAACGCGGTGTCTACCCTCTGACGATGATGTCGTCCGCGCCGAAGCCGCTTGCGCCCGGCGAAAAAGTCGCGCTGATTATCAAGCCGGGGCGCGAGATCGAAGTCCTGAACTACCCGGACATTCAGCGGTATATGTTCAACCGCTCCCGCGAGCGCGGCATGTTCCAGAATACCCGCTCCGGCGGCACATGGTCGCTGAGCAGCCATGCGCTGCAAAGCTCGCCCGCTGTCCCATCCAACGGCGGGAGTCACGGCGGCGGCTTGGCGACCAGCCCTGCTCCTGTCGCGCTGGCAGTCGCCGAACCGCACGCGGGGCAGTGGCTCAGTACACCGATCAACGCGGTGGCGATGGCGGCAGTCGGGTGGGAACGCTATCACCTGAACATCATCGAGACGATGGCGGAGACGGGCAAAGAACTGGTCGGCTCGCTCGGTTGGGATGGTCCCCTCGCGGCGATGAGCCATACGCGCGTCAATACCGCCGATTTCTTCAAGGAAGTCGTCGCCGTCGTCACCAACCCGGCGATTGACCGCGAACGCGAACAGGCGCAGTTCTCCACGACCGTCTACATCGGCGCGCGCCCGCAGTTGGGCGCAGCCAACGCACCCGACGATATCGTGGTGACGCTCAAGACGCCGCTGCTGGTCGGTGGGCATCCCCTGCTCGGCGCGGATGACGACTTACGGGTCGTCGCGCAGAAGCACGGCACGCGCACTGTCACCGATCTGCTGGCGGAATTCGGCGACCGCGCGGCGATCCTGTCGCTGAGCGCTGCGCTCGACGAAAGCATCGAATCCGCGCTGAACCGCCTCGCGCACGAAGCCGCCGATTTGGTCGTCAACGGCGCGCAGTGCCTCGTGCTTGATGACAGCGCGATCTACGACGGCGAACGCCTGTGGATCGACCCGCTGCTGGCGGTTTCCACGCTCGATCAAGCACTGCGCGAGACAACCGTCGATGGCATGAATTTGCGCCGCCGCACGGGGATTGTGCTGCGTTCCGGCGCGCTCCGTGACCTGCACGACGTGGTTATGGCGCTCGGTCTGGGCGCAAACGCGGTCGCCCCGTATATGCTCTACGCGGTCGCGCTCGACATCGCCCCGCGTGCGCCCAAAGACCCGCTCTCGGTTGAAGACCGGGTCAAGCGCATCGGCAGCACGGTCAACGCGCTGACCGGCGGCATTCAGAAAGTGACCTCGACAATGGGCTGCCACGAACTGCGGGGCTATGGTCACGCATTCGCCTCAGTCGGCTTGTCGAGCGCCGTCGCCAACGTGTTCGGCACGCCGAACTATTTCGGCTCGGACGAACGCGGCTTGACGTGGGCAGCGCTCCAGCAGGACGCCGAAACACGCGCCGCCGAACTGCGTGCGGGCAAAGGCAGCAAGCTGGAAAACCCGGATCGCCTGTACCCGAAGATGTGGAAGAAGGTCGAAGACATCGCGCTCGGCGAAATGACACTCGACCAGTACGAAGCCGAAATGCTCGAACTGGAACGCGACATGCCTATCGCGCCGCGCCACCTGATCGACCTGAAAACCAGCCCCACGCGCATCAACCCGGCGGATGTGGACACGCGCATCGGCGGGCATGACCTGCCCGTGCTGATCGGCGCGATGTCGTTCGGCTCTCAAGGCGAACTGTCATACAAGGCGTATGGCGAAGCCGCCGCACGCCTGAACATCATCTGCATAAACGGCGAAGGCGGCGAACTGCCCGACGTGATGGGCAAGTATGCGCACAATCGCGGTAACCAGATCGCCTCGGCGCGCTTCGGCGTCAACATCGAATTCCTGAACTCGTGCGATTACTTGGAGATCAAGATCGGTCAGGGCGCGAAACCCGGCGAAGGCGGTCACCTCCCCGGCTTCAAAGTCACCGAGCAGGTCGCGCTGGCGCGTTCGACTGCCCCATGGGTCGATCTGATCTCGCCGAGCAACAACCACGACCTGTATTCGATTGAAGACCTCGCCCAGTTGATCGAAGAACTCAAGATCGCCAACCCGCACGCCAAAGTCTCGGTGAAAATCCCGGTCGTTCCCGGCGTCGGCATTATCGCCGTTGGCGTGGCAAAGGCGGGCGCGGACATCATCAACATCACCGGCTACGAAGGCGGCACGGGCGCGGCGCGCGCGCACTCGCTGCGCCACGTCGGCTTGCCGGCTGAGATCGGCGTGTGGCTGGCGCATCGCGCGCTGATCGAAAGTGGTCTGCGCGACGACGTGGAATTGTGGGCGGACGGCGGCATGAAGAGCGGGCGCGATGTGGTCAAGATGTTGTGCCTCGGCGCGAATCGCGTCGGCTTCGGCACGATGGCAATGGTCGCGGTCGGCTGTACCATCTGCCGCAAGTGTCACGAAGGCACGTGCCATGTCGGGATCACCACGCACATCAAGACGCGCGATGAAGCGCTCGAAAAAGGCATCAAGCATTTCGACCCGCGCGATCCAGAACAGGCGGTAGAAGGCATCGTCCGCGTCTTCAACCTGCTCGGCGAAGACATCCGCCGCTGGACAGCCGCGCTCGGTTTCAATTGTACACAGGAGCTTGTCGGGCGCGCTGACCTGCTCGAACAGGTGCAGATGCACGAACGCATCGACCTGCGCCCGCTGTTCGTCCCCGTGCCGAAGGTCTCCAAGCGCGAATTCCTGCCCGGCGTTGGTCGTCTGCTGGCGCGACCGCGCAACACCATGAGCAAGAGCATCACCGAGATCATCGAGAACGCCATGCAGCCCGGCGACCACGAGATGACCTACGACGACGAACAGGTTATGGCGATGGATCGCGCGCTCGGTACGCATCTGGCGGGCGCGATTCAACGCGGTGAGGTCGCAGCCGACCTCGAAACCATCCATCTGCGTTTCAGCAACTCGGCAGTTCCCGGCAACGGCTTGGCAGCCTTCACGATGAGCAAGATCGACGTGCTGGTCGAGGGTGGCGCGCAGGATGGTGTCGCCAAGTGCGCCAAAGGCGGCACGGTGACGATCCTCAAGGGCATCAACCATGACGGCGAACGTCTCGATGGATCGGTCGGCAAGAGCTTTGCCTATGGCGCGCAAAATGGGCGCTTCATCGTGCAAGGTGACGCGGACACGCGCGCGTGCATCCGCTTGAGCGGCGCGGACGTGATCTTCGGCGGCGAGGTGACGACACCGCTGCGCGACGAACTTGGCGGCATGGCAGCCCGTGCCAATCTCAAAGGATATGCCTGTGAGTATATGACATCGGGGCGTGTGTTGGTCTTGGGGGATCCGGGACCTTGGCTGTGCGCGGGGATGTCCGGCGGTGTGCTCTACCAGCGGATTCAGCCGGAAATGAATCTGGACGAGCAGGCGATCCGGCGGCGTCTGGCGAAGGGCGCGACCGCCGACCTCTTCGAGCTGGACGAAACCGGGATCGATGACGTGCGCGATCTGCTCGGCTATTACATCGGCACGCTGGAACAGAACAATCAAAGCGACGAGGTTGCCCACCTGTACCCGCTGATGCACCATCCGGAGCGCCATTTCGTTATGCTCGCTCCGCCGTCACGCTACAAGCGTGTTGTTTAATCAAACAAAAAACCCGCGCTCCAGAGCGCGGGTTTTTCGACTTACTTCTTCTTTTCTTCTTTGTAGGACGACTTGTCCCAGTCAGCCTTGCTAACGAACTTGGTCAGCATACGACCGTCATCCGTCTTGCCGCGAAGCCCATAGCGAACCTGCCCGTTCGCGGTCGTGAAGGTGGTCTTGAGGACGTTCTTGTCATCAATCGTCACCTTCTTACGGGTTTTGACATCATAGAACTCTACGCTCATTTTGGAAAACCCCTTCTTTATGTATGCGTGGTCTAAATTACGCTTTACAAGCGTCATTCTACCACAAATTTTTAATATAGTGCCACTGAATCAAGGGAAAAGTCAAGGATTTCCCCCCTCATTTGCCCGGAATGATCGCCAACACCCGCTGAACTTTGAGTGCGAGATGCAAAATGAGGCGATTATCGGCTTTTTCGAGGTCGAGTCCAGTCAGCTCGCTGATGCGTCCGAGTCGGTAAACCAGCGTGTTACGATGGACATCCAGCGCCTTCGATGCCTCGGCTAAATTGCCGTTTGCCTCGAAGAATCCGCTCAGGGTGCGGATCAAATCGCCCTGCTTGCGGTCGTCATGTTCGACCAGCAGACCGAGCGTCTCATTGTAGAAGCGCCGCAGATAATCCAGATTGCGTTCCTTGAGCGCCAGCAGCAGTTGAAACAGCTTCAAATCGCCGTAAAACGTGGTCTGTTCATGATCGCCCAATTCATTCGCAATACTGACCGAATCTTTGGCTTCGCGGTAAGACTCGCGCAGCGCCGTGAGTCCGCTGGCGGGGCGGCTGATTCCGGCGGCGACTAAGCCGCTTGGCGTGCGTGCGGCAAGCTGCGCGCGCACTTCATCGACCATGCGGCGCAGACGGTTCATCGACGTGGGGCTGTCCAGCGGATAGAGGGCGATCACCACATCGACGTACTGCCCCACCGACCCGACGATCTGGCGGCGCGCCATGTCGTCGCGCACCAGCGGCAGCAGGGCTTCGAGCGGTAGAGTCGTTCCGCTCTCCATCGTCGCGCGGTAGACTACGACGACGTAACTTGCGGACGGGTCGAACCCGGCTTGCTGCGCCCGCGTTGACATGAGGTCATCGTCGGTCGGCGTGCCGCTCAACCACATCTGCACCCAATCGCCGCGCGCCTGTTCGACCGCGAAGGCGATAGCGCGGCTTTTCGCCAGTTCTATCGCGCACACGTCCGCGCCGTAGCTCAAAACCATGCGATCAAAATCGTCTAGATGATCGCGATTGTCGATCAGCGACAAATAACCCGCGACGCGCTTTTCGACTTTCAATACGGTCGTGTGTCCGAGCGGTGACGGCACGATCACGCCCTCGGCGGTGGGCGCTTCGCGGGTCAGCCAGTTCTGGAACGCCCCGTAAGGCAGATTTTGCAAATTCGAGCGTCCCGCGACCGGTGGCTTGCGCGCCACATTCGGGAAGACCTGCGCCATCAGCACCCCGGCGTCATCGTGGACGACGAGCGGTTTCGCCGTCGCGCGCGCCATGATTTGCAGCAGACTGTTCAGGTCACGGTTCTCGGCGGCGATCCGGGTAAGCTGGCGTTGAATCTCCATCGCGCGCTGGGCGATCTGCGCCTTCGCATTGACGATCAGCGTGGTGATCGCGCGCTCGACGCGGGGCAAGCTGGTATCGACGGGCAGCGCCAGCAGCGCCACACCGCACTCGTTCGCAGCATCGACCGCCGCAGCGGCGATGTCATCCTTCGCCGCGACCGCACTAATGCCGACCGCCGCGAGTCCGCGCACGACTTCTGCCAGCGTGATCCGGGCGTCATAGCTGCGCAGCACGTCCATCGAGACGAGCGCCATCTCCCCACCGTAAACATCGGGGAAAGCGGGCGGCTGTGCCTGCACCATGACCGCCCATGTGATCACCTTGTCGGGCATTCCAGCCAAAAGCTGCGTTCCCAGTGGGAGCGCGAATTGTAGGAGGGCTTGCAGGGTGGCGCTGTGATTTTCAACCATAATGAACAATCCGCTGAGAATACCCCTTGATTGTATGCACAGTCTCGTTGAATTCATACAATCATTTTGACAAGTCTCCCGTGCGGGTTTTTGTCGAAAATTGCTAAATATCTGATTCTGACAGGATAGGGAATTGTTGAATTGTGACAGGGGGCAAAAACGTGAGGGATGGAATTCACTCCATCCCTCGCGCAGAATTACGTTACGTCCGCTTGACGCTCAGCGCCAGCGTTTCGCCGTTGATCGACGTGTCTTTCTTCGGGTCGCCGTTCGGGTCGGGTTGGTAGACGGCGTGCGTGTAGCCCTGATCGCCGTTGACCTCGCCCTCTTCCAGCGCATCTGCCAGCGTCTCGGCGCTGATGTACGCCGCGAAGCGTGTGATCGCCTGCTTCAAGCGGTCGCCCGCCTGATACTTGACAACGATCCGATCTTCGATCTTGAAGTCCGCATCCTTGCGCAGACTTTGCACCCGGCGCACGACCTCGCGCGCCAAGCCTTCATCGACCAGATCGGGCGTCAAGCGCGTGTCGAGCGCGGCGAGATACCCGCCATCGTCCGCCACCGCGTAGCCTTCGGCGGCTTCGCGCGTCACCTGCACCTCTTCGGGCAGCAGTTCGTACCGCTGACCGTCCAGTTCCACAACCGCATTCGCGCCGGTCAACAGGGCTTCTGCCCAGCGCCGCTTATCCGATTGCGGCGCGTCGTCGCGCATCCACTTTTGCACCTTCGGGAAGTCGGCGCGCAGCTTCTTGCCGAGCAGACTTTGCAGCGGGTTCAGCTTGTAGTTGACCACGTCGCTCGCGTTGTTGAGCGACCCGACCGCCTTGACATTCAATTCGCTCTTGATCAGGTCGGCGAAGCGGTCGATCACGCCTGATTCGCGCGCCTCGCGGACGGCAAAGCGCGCATCCGCCAGCGGTTGGCGCACGCCCATGCGCACCGATTCGCGCGCCGCACGTCCCAAGCTGACCAGCTTTTCGACCAAGCGCATCTCACGGATCAGCGTTTCGTTGATCAGCGCCGGGTTGCTTTCCGGGAACAGCGCCAGATGCACGCTCATCGGCGCTTTCGGGTCAACTTCCACGACCAGATTGCGATAGAGCGCATCGGCAAGGAACGGCATGGTCGGAGCGATCAGCTTGCTCACCGTGACCAAGCACTCGTACAGCGTCGCGTAAGCCCCCTGCTTGTCGGCGTCGCTGCCGGATTTCCAGAAACGGCGGCGGCTCAGGCGGACATACCAGTTGCTCAGCATATCCACGAACTGCTCAACCGGACGGGTCGCGCCGGGAACGTCATAGCGATCAAACGCCTCGGTCACATTCTTGACCAGCAGATGCAGTTCCGACAGCACGAACTGATCGAGCAGGTCACGTTCGGCGACCGGCGGCTGCGGGCTGTTCGGCGTCCAACCGTCGAGGTTGGCATAGTTGATGAAGAAGCTGTAGGTATTCCACAGCGTCAGCCAGAAACGGCTGATGACTTCGCCAACCAGATCGACCGAGAAGCGGCGCGGTTCGCCGGGCGGACCCGACGTGAACAGATACCAGCGGAAGGCGTCTGCCCCGTGCGCGTTGAAGACTTCGTAGGGGTCGATGACGTTGCCCTTGCTCTTGGACATCTTCTCGCCCTTCGCGTCGAGGATATGTCCCAAGCAGATTACGTTCTTGAACGACACCTGTTCGAACACCATCGAGCTGATCGCGTGCAGCGTGTAGAACCAACCGCGCGTTTGATCGACCGCCTCGCAGATGTAATCCGCCGGGAACTGCTCCTCGAACATCTCGCCGTTGTGCGCCGGGTAGCCCCACTGCGCGACGGGCATCGCCCCGCTGTCGAACCACACGTCGATCACTTCCGGCACGCGGCGCATCGTGCCGCCGCGCCCGTTCGGGTTCGGGAAGGTGATGTTATCGACATACGGGCGGTGCAGGTCGAGATCGGTCAG
>JACSRG010000209.1 GCA_014879865.1 Anaerolinea sp. | reverse complement strand
TGAACCCGCCTCCGACCTGTCGATGGCGCTGGCGTTAGCCTCTAGCTACTACGAAAAGGCGATCCCAACAGATATGGCGTTCGTCGGCGAAATCGGCTTGGCGGGCGAACTGCGCGCCGTGTCGCAGCTTGCTGCCCGCTTGCACGAAGCGGCGAAACTCGGCTTTAAGCGGGTGATGATGCCGAAAATGCGCCGCCGCCTGCCCGATTTACCCGACGGTTTGAAGCTGATCGAGGTGCGCAACGTCGGGGAAGCGCTGGCAATTGCCGTGCCAAAAGACTAGGTAGGACTAAGTAGCTACGCTTACAAGGTTTGAAAACCGTTTGAGAAGTTGTGCCACATCTTGACACAAACCGGAAACTCATATACTTTTTAACTATGTTGGTTTAATGTTACACGATATGCCTTATTCCCGGTGGGAGCAGTGAAACAACACGCGAACGGTTACGTCAGTAACCGCGTTCTTAAACTCAACGTCGGCTTTATCCTCAGCGCAGGACCCGGCTATTCGCACGAAACAACGTTCGATGTGCCTGCTGTGCGCGTCGCCGAAGACGTTGATCTGGCGTTCATTCGCGGTACGCTGCGCCTTAGCCGGACAAAAGAGGGTGTGTTGGTGCAAGGCGATTTGCACGTCGGGGTCGAAGGCGAATGTTACCGCTGCCTCGATCCACTCCAGCAGGACGTGGCGATCTCCATCGAAGAGCTGTACGCCTATCCACCGTCTCGCGTCGCCGAGTTCAGCGTGGGCGAGGACGCCATCCTCGATCTTGCGCCGCTCGTGCGCGCCGAAGCCATCATCGCCGATGCGCGGGGCGCTCTCTGTCAACCCGACTGCAAGGGCTTGTGTCCTGAATGTGGGGTAAATCTGAACCATGAGTCGAGCCACGCGCATGAAGATGATATTGATCCCCGCTTGGCGAAGCTAAAAGAACTGCTCGACCGCTAGATCAAGTCAATATTCAACCGCATCCTAATTTCGCTTCCTAGTCTTGAGGGGGAACGCCTTGAACGACTACGATAGTACTTTTGATTCTCAGTTAGGTTTTGTGCGTGACGACGATTTTTTCGAGGATGATCTAGGCTTCGAGGCGGATGACTTTGACGACGACGACGTATCCGACGAGGCATGGATGGAGGACGACCTCCGCGATGAGCTCGACGACGAGGAAGACCTGTACGGTGACGAAGACCTGCTGATCGACGGCTCGATGCACAGCGACACCGTCGGCTTGTACCTCAAAGAAATGGCACGCGTCCCCCTTTTGAATACCGAAGAAGAGATCGATTTAGCGATGCGGTTGGAAGCAGGCACGGAAGCGGCGCGCAAGCTCAAGCGCGACCCGCAGCATAAGCGCGCGGCGGAATGGCAGCAGTTGGTCACCGATGGCATCGCGGCGCGTGATCATCTGGTTAAGGCGAATACCCGCTTGGTCGTGTCGATTGCCAAGAAATACATGCAGCGCGGTGTCCCCTTCCTTGATTTGATCCAAGAAGGCAACCTCGGCTTAATGAAAGCCGTCGAAAAATTCGATTACCGGCGCGGCTTCCGCTTCAGCACGTATGCGACGTGGTGGATTCGTCAGACGATCACCCGCGCGATTGCCGATCAGGGACGCACGATCCGCGTACCTGTCCACATGAGCGACCGGATTCGCCGCCTGTACCGCACGGCGCGCAAGCTGGAGCAGGATTACGGACGCAAGCCGTCGCCCGAAGAGATCGCCGCCGAGATGAAAATCGACGCGCGTAAAGTCCGCTGGATGCTGCGCGTCTCGTGGCAGCCGCTCAGCCTTGAGCGTCCGGTGGGCGAGGATGACGACAGCGAATTCGGACATTTCATCGAGAACGACGCCGTGCCGTCGCCCGCGCAGAGCGCCTACGACAAGATTCTCCGCGAGAAGATCGAGTCGCTGCTCAACACGCTGACCCCGCGTGAGGCGCGGATTCTGCGCCTGCGCTTCGGCTTGCTCAACGGGCGCAGCCATACGCTCGAAGAAGTCGGGCAAAAGTTCGGCTTGACCCGTGAACGCATCCGCCAGATCGAAGGGCGGGCGCTGCGCCGTCTGCGTCACCCGCGCCGCAGCCGTCAACTGCGCGATTACCTGAGCTGACTCCGAATTGTCGAAGGGACGAGGCGGCGTGCCTCGTCCCTTCGAGTTATAATAAGGTTGTCGCCGATGCGTGTTGTTAGGAGATGCGACCATGACCGCGCGCGACCTGATCCCTGTCCTCGATTGGCTGCTCGAAGCCGAAAACCCCGTCGTCCGTTACCTCACCCTCCGTGACCTGCTGGATCGTCCAGCGGGCGATCTCGAACTCACCGCCGCGCGGACTGCCGCGCATATCACCGGCGTGATCCCGCACATCCTCGCGGAGATGCAGCCGGAAGGCTATTGGATCAAACCGGGCTACGGCTACGCGCCGAAGTATTACGGCACGGTCTGGTCGATGATCTTGCTCGGTCAGCTTGGCGCGCAGGTGTCTGAGGATGAGCGCATCGCGCGTGCCTGTACTTACATCCTCGAACATACGCTGCTGCGCGACGGTCAGTTCAGCGCGACGGGCGCGTCGGGGACGGGCAACATCGACTGCTTGCAGGGCAATCTGTGCGCCGCGCTGATCGATCTCGGCTGTACCGACGAACGGGTTGATCTGGCGTTCCACTGGATGGCGCGCAGCGTCACCGGTGAAGGCATCGCC
Organism: Anaerolinea sp.; assembly: GCA_014879865.1. Classification (GTDB taxonomy): domain Bacteria; phylum Chloroflexota; class Anaerolineae; order Aggregatilineales; family Phototrophicaceae; genus Flexifilum. Next base: position 6,263 of record JACSRG010000209.1, on the reverse strand, counting down.
CCGGCGACCGAGCGCCACGCACCCGTACGCTATTACGCATCGGGCAAGTGCGCGCCCGGCTTCGCGTGCAGTGCCAACAACAAGCTCCCGTGTGCGTGGGGCGCGGTCAAGGTGCTGCTCGCGTTCAGCAAACTGCCGCGCGACCGCTGGACTCCCCTCGTCGAGCGCGCGGTTGCGGTGGGACTCGACTTTCTGCTCAGCGTCGATCCGGCACTCGCGTTGTACCCGACCGGGTGGAGCGACAAACCGAGCGGCAACTGGTGGAAATTCGGCTTCCCGATCTTCTACGTGAGCGATCTGCTGCAAAACGTCGAAGCGCTGGTCGGCTTGGGCTGCGCGGACGATCCGCGTTTACAGAACGCGCTGGACGTGATCCGCCAGAAGCAGGACGCGGACGGACGGTGGGCGCTGGACTATCACTACAATCAGAAGACGTGGCTGCATGTCGGGACAAAAGGCAAGCCGAACAAGTGGGTGACGCTGCGGGCACTGCGCGTGTTGAAGCAGGCGGACTAGCCTCCCTTAAGTTCCATCTTGACCCACCCGCGCGCCTCCGCTATACTCTTTTCCACGCGCCGCGGTAGCTCAGTTGGTAGAGCAACGCACTGAAAATGCGTGGGTCGCCGGTTCAAGTCCGGCTTGCGGCACAAAAACCCTGATCATCCGTGATCGGGGTTTTTTGTTTCAGGATTGAGGTCCTTCTTTGGGGTGACATGATGGATTTCCTACAGCAGCTTCTTCTCGATCCACTTGCCCCGGCGTTCATGCAGCGGGCGATGCTGGCAGTCATCTTGATCGGCGTGGTCAGCGGGATCATGGGCGCGTATGTGGTCACGCGCGGCATGGCGTTCCTCGGCGATGCGCTGGCACACACGATTCTGCCGGGGGTCGCCGTCGGCTATCTGGTGGGCAGCGGCAGCCCGACATGGGTGCTGCTCGGCGGGCTGGGCGCGGGTGTACTGTCCGCCATCGGCATTGGCTGGCTGACGCGCGGCGGCAAGCTGAGCGAAGACACAGCCATCGGCGTGGTGTTTGCCGGCGCGCTGGCGCTCGGCATCGCGCTGATCTCGACGGCGGGCAACTATGCCACCGATCTGACCCATATCCTGATCGGCAACGTGCTGGCGGTCGGCAATGACGATCTGGTGCTGATCGCGGGGATCAGCGGGATCGTGATCGTCGCCATTCTGCTGCTCTACAAAGAATTCCTGATCATCTCGTTCGACCCGACACTCTCGCACATGCTCAAGCTGCCGGGCGAAGGGCTGCGCATCACCCTGCTCGTGCTGCTGGCGCTGACGGTGGTCATCAGCCTGCGCGCGGTCGGCGTGGCGATGGTCGCGGCGATGCTCGTCACCCCGGCGGCGGCGGCGCGCTTCTGGACGAAACGCCTGTGGCGCATGATGATCCTCGCGGCGGTGATCGGCGCGCTCGGCGGGGTGATCGGCATGTATCTCGCGTGGCATTTGAGCGGAATCGCGCCGAGCGCCACGATTGTGCTGACGCTGACGGCGATTTTCGCGCTGTCGTATCTTGCCAAATCGGCGTTTGCCCACCGGTTACGTTAACTTTCCAGCCGAATCGCGTTATAGTAGGGCGCATAGTGTTTTTCGTGGAGTTCAAGCATATGCGTCCTTTTCGTCTCTTGTTGATCGTGATCGCGGCTGCCATCTTCGCGCCGCTGGCGCTCGGCTTCGTGTCCGCGCAAACGGGTAATTTGCTCCAAGACCCCTCGTTCGAGGGTCCGTACGTCAGTCGGGGACGCCCCGACCTGAATACGCCTTCTCCGTGGGGATTGTGGACGGTAGACAGCCCGCGCAATTACGAGTGGCAAAACCGTACAGATCGCCTGTTCGCCTTCCCGCACCCCGCCGCACCGGAGCGGCGCGAAGGCAATAACTCGCTCAACCTGAGCGGCGGCTACGTCACCTTCACGGCGGCAGTCTACCAGACCGTGACCGTGCCGGATCGCGCGAATGTCGTCGGCAGCGCGTGGGCATGGCTGCATACCTGTAACCTTGCCAAGAACGCGCAGGGGCAAATCATCGCGGAGACGTGCGCGTCGGCAGTGGAGTCGGGCGCGTATGTGCGCGTCGGCATCGACCCGACGGGCGGCACGAATCCGTATGGCGCAGGGGTCATCTGGTCGAACAACATCACCCCGCATGATCGTTGGGAACAGGCGAGCGTCAGCGCGACGGCTGCCGGGACGAGCGTCACCCTGTTCATTTTCGTGACTCAAGCATGGCCCGCCGACCTGAACAAAGTCTACTTTGAGGACGCGTCGCTGACGGTGGGCGGCGCAGGCGGTACTGCGCCGGCTGGATCGCCTGTTCCGGGCGTGCCGACGGTTGTTCCAACCCCGGCGACTGCCTCGTTCGTCACGCCGCAGACTCCGCGTGCCGACGGTTCAATCGTCCATATCGTCATGCCGGGGGATACGATGGCGGCGATTGCCTTCGCCTACGGCGTGCCCGTTGACGAGATCATGGCGCTCAACCCGCTGCTGCGCAGTCCGCGTTACATCCGCATCGGGCAAGAACTGCTGATCCAAGAGGCAGGCACAGCCGGTACGGGGAGCGCTGGCGGCGCTGTCGCCCAAGCAACCCGCGTCACCGTGCCACAGGTAGACGGCGCAGGCTATCTGAATACGACGCCGGGACCCACGCCCGTTGGCATGTTCCTCACGCCGTCACCGGGACTGCCGGGTTAGCCACTTCGTTTGCTGGCGGAGGGGCATGAGCGTTCATGCCCTCCGCCGTATTGAGCAGTTTGCCCATTTAAATAGTTGTTCCCCATACCTAAACCCCCTATGATTAAATGAATATAACCCCGTATATTTCGGAGTGAACGGTACAATGTCCGGTAAAATCGTCACGATTGAACGCCATATTCTGGATAAACAACGGAAGTTTCCCCAAGCGACCGGCGAACTGACTTCGCTGCTCTACGATCTGGCGCTGGCGGGCAAGATGATCGCCAATGAGACCCGGCGCGCGGGACTAACCAACATTCTAGGCAAAGCGGGGACAACCAACGTTTATGGCGAACAGCAGCAGAAGCTGGACATGTACGCTGACTCGATCATCTTTAAGCTGAATGACCACACCAACCGCTTATGCGCGATGGCTTCCGAGGAACACGAAGACCTGCTAGAAATCCCGGCGCATTACGGCAAGGGGAACTACGTGCTGCTGTTCGATCCGCTCGACGGATCGTCCAATATCGACGTGAACGTGTCGGTCGGGACGATTTTCGCTATCCACCGCAAAATCACCAAAGGCGAAAAAGGCACGATGAGCGACGTGCTGCAATCGGGCAGGAATCTGGTCGCCGCCGGATATATGATCTACGGGTCGAGCACGATGATGGTTTACACGACGGGCAACGGGGTCTCCGGGTTCACGCTTGATCCGAGCATCGGCGAGTTTTTGCTCAGCCACGACGACATTCGCATCCCCGAACCGCCCAAGTTCTATTCCTGCAATCAGGGCTACGAGAAACAGTGGACGTATGGCGTGCGGCGCTATACGAAATGGCTGCAAGGCATCGACGGGGAAGGACACGAGCCGCTGTCGGCGCGCTATATCGGCTCGATGATCGCGGATTTCCATCGAAATCTGCTGGAAGGTGGGGTGTATTACTACCCCGGCGACGTGAACAAGCCGTTCGGCAAGATTCGCCTGCTGATGGAAGCGCAGGCGCTTGCCTTCATCGCGGCGAACGCGGGCGGCTATGCTTCGGATGGCGTCGGCGACATCCTCGACGTGCAGCCGCATCGTCTGCATCAGCGCGCGCCCTTGTTCATTGGCAATAAGGCGCTGGTGCGGCAGGCAGAGGCATTCATCCGCCAGCATGATCAGGCATGGATCGAGCAGTACACGCCCTACCGCGAACAAACGGTGATCGAGGCGTAACAAAGTAGGGGCATGATATATCATGCCCCCATTGGCTAACGCTTTTTGACCCCACCCCGAATGCCAAGCTTCGCTTGGACGGGAGGGGCTTTCGTTATCTTGGTGCCTATGGGCTTACCGCGCGATGCTCAGTTGAAGGGTGTAGTCGCCCGTCGTCGTCCCGGCGTCGCGTTCAAAGCGCGTGGCGATGATCAGATAAGTGCCATCTTGGGGCAGCGTGAACTCGCCGATCAGCGAGTTTTGCCCGCCGCCGCCGTCGTCGTCGGTGGTGACTTCGCGCCCGTCCGGTGCAACCAGCGCCAGATACGTATCCAGCGCGCCGCCCGTGCGGCTCATGCGGATGCTGACCACCTGCCCCGACCGCCCCTCGAACGCATAGAATCGCTCGTAATACTGGTTACTCAGGCTGCCCGTGAGCGGCGTCCCCGGCGTGATCGGGATCGGGAAGTCGGTGCGGCTGCCGAGTCCGCTCTCCGTGCCCGCGTCCAGCGTCAGCACGAATGCGCCCCGGCTGCGACCGGATTCGCGCCCGTAGCGCGTGGCGACGATCACGTACACGCCCGACTCGCGTAAAATCACCCCGGTGATCGCCGCGTCGAGTGAGCCAAGCACGTCGTCATTTTCCCCGACCACTTCGGCGCGGCTGTTGAGGATTTGCAGCGCGGCGTCGAGATCGCCGGTGGCGTGCTGCATCCGCACGGTGATCACGTCGCCCGCGTCCGCGCGAAAACTATAGTAAATGATCGGTTGGGCGTCGCTGATCTCGTTGTACACGGAATCGCCGTAGCGCAGCGCGCTCCCTGACTGGCTGCTCACGCCGATTCGCTCGACCGTGAGCGTATAGCCGCCGGAAGTCACGCCGAGGCTGTCGCCGAAGCGGCTGACGATCACGCTGTAGCGGTCGCTGGAGGCAACGCGCAGCGAGTCGATGGTCAGGCTGCGCCCGCCGCCGGGGATGTCATCACGCGTGGCGAGGATCGCGCCCCGGCTGTCGAGGATTGTCAGGATCGGGTCGAGGTCGCCTTCGGTCACGGTCAGGCGCACGGTGATCACGTCCCCGCGCAGCCCGTCGAAGGGGTACACGGCGCGCGGGGTCGCGTTATCCAGCCGTCCGCTCACGTTGATGAACGTCTGCGCGAAGGGTGCAGGCGCAGGCAGCGCCGCAGCTCGATGTGCCGCAGCAGTGTGTGCCGCGATCAGGATCAGGAGGATGAAGAATGCGCGTCGAATCGTCATACGAACGATGATAGCCCGAAATGACGTTTATTTCGACGGCGGACTAGCGCCCCGCGACCTTGACCTTTGCCGGTTTGACCGCCTTCTTCTTGCCGCCGCTCTGATACGTCTCATCGCCGACGATGATCTGGCGCAGACGATACAGGTCGGTGCGCGAGGTCATGTCGAGGCTCATCGGCGTCAGCGAGACCAAGCCCTCGTGCATCAACACGTACACGTCCGAGTCCGGTTCAGCCTGCGACGGGTCAGAGTCGAGGTGATAGCCCATGCGCCCCACATCCGACAGCGCGACGCGCTCCGGGCGGGTGGGCCAGTAGACGCGGCGGCGCGACAGGCGGGTCATCTTCCACGGCGTATCCGGCGTCGCGCCGAGCGGCACATCCAGCTTGAGCACGTCCACATCGTCGGGACGGTCACTGGACAGCAGCCATTTGCCGAACTTGAGGGCAAACTGCGCGGCAGCGCTGAAATCGACATCGTTCGAGTAGGTCAGGTGGAGATCGTGGCGCGTCTGCTGTGACACTGCCAGCGACGGGATGCCGAGGCTCGCGCCTTCGAGACACGCGCCGACCGTGCCGGAGATGGTCACGCCGTTGCCGGTGTTTTCGCCGTAGTTGATGCCGGACACGACCAGCGACGGCAGTCGCTCGGCGAGTTCGAGCACGCCGTGCTGGACTGCTTGCGCGGGCGTGCCCTCGACGGCGTACACGGTCACAGTTTTGCCGTGTATACTCCGTTCTTCGGCGTGAATCCGCCCCTCGCTGGTGATGGGCAGGCTGCGTCCGGTGCCGGACTGCTGCGTTTTGGGAGCGACGACCAGCAGGTCGCCGACCTCATGAAAGGCTTCGACCACTGCCCAAAGACCGGGCGAAGCGATCCCATCATCGTTGGTGAAAAGTATGAGTGGACGTTCGGTTTCCATTGGTATTCATCGGATGATTAAACAAGTCATCCCCTGACTATACCGATTTCCAACCGTGAATCAAGGGTTATCCACGAATGTTAAATATATTCACCGTAATTTAACCCGGATTAGCTCTTGTTCCGGCGGTCAAACGTCGCCGCGACGCCGAGCACATCGGCGATCAGCCATGCCGCCGCCTGCAGCGA
>JACSRG010000211.1 GCA_014879865.1 Anaerolinea sp. | reverse complement strand
GGCGCAAGCAGACTCGTGTTTGCGCCTTCCCCCGAATTCGGGGGAAGGTTGGGAAGGGGGTTCTCGTTGCAGTGGGCTTGCGTTAAAAACCTACCCCTGTCAGCAGCCCCTCAGGACGCCCGTTGCACTGCGACGCACCTACTCCGTGAACCGCCACTCGCTCGCGTACAGCCATGGGGTGAAGTCGCTCGTATCCGTGTTGATCCACTCCAGCCGTTCGTTGTACGTGACCGCGTACAGAATGTTGACGAGATACTGCGTCTGCGCGTCTTCCGCCATCAACACCTGAATCTCGTCGGCGGCGGCTTCGCGTTCTGCTTGATCCAGCGACGAGTTGGTGATCGTCCATAGTTCGTCCACGCGCTCGTTGCACACGCCCAAGCCGTTCAGCCCGAACGGATTTGCTTCGCTGGCGATGTCGGTGCAGTAGTACGGACCGAACGTGCCGACCGTCGCCACGCCGGGAACCCACGCGATCAGGTTCAAGTCGATTGCTGCCGTCGCCAGAATACCGTTATTGGTGTACGAGCCGTGAATTTCGGCAATCGTGTGCAGCGTGATATCGACCGCCACGCCGATGTCCGCCAGCGCGTCTTGAATGTACAGCAGCGAGTCCTGATAGTGCTGAATATCCGAGTAGGTGGTCGCGGTCAAGCGGAGCGGCGTGCCATCCTCGACGCCTTCCACGCCGTGCGCTTCCGCCACGCCGTCGCCGTTGTCGTCATACCAGCCCGCTTCGCGCAGCAGCGCAATCGCGCCTTCGGGATCATATGCCAGCGACCGTGCTTCTTCGTTCGCCCACGGCGTGCCGCTCCACCACGTATTGGCGACTTCCGCGACGCCCGCGTAGATGTTATCGACCATGAACTGCCGGTCGATCCCCATGCCGAGCGCTTCGCGCACGCGCTGATCATCAAGCGCCGGGTTGCCGTTCTCGCTCATGTTGTATTCAAGCTCAAGACGGACGCCGCCGAACGAGGTGCGCAGTTCGAGGAAATCATTCGCCGCGACCAGTTCCGCCGCGCGCGCCGCCGGGAGGATGTAGCGCGTGTAATCCAGTTCCCCCGCGATCATCAACTGTTCGAGCACGCTCACATCTTGGTAGAAGTTGAGGATCACCTCGTCAAAGAAGACCGGCTTCCAGTAGTTCGGGTTCTGCACGAAGCGAATGTAGCTGCCCGTCACCCATTCCGCGAACACGAACGGACCATTCGATACCATCGGCTGACGAATCCACGCGTTTTGCTCAAAGCCGATGCCGCTGGCGAGATCGGCTTCGTACTGCGCGCGCAGGATGTGCGCCGGGAGCGGCACGATGGCGGCATACTGCCAGTCGGCGATAGCGGCATCGAGCGTCACCACGACCTCTTTGTCGGTCTCGCCCTGTTCGACCGTGCCCGCGTTGCCGCCCAACATGCGGAAGGCGAGAATCTGGCTGACGCCGTCGTTCGCCATCTGGTAGGGCAGCACGAAATCATCCGCCACGATGGGCGCACCATCCGACCAGACTGCCCAGTCGGCGATGGTGAAGCGGATCACCATCCGGTTGTCGTCGGTGATCGTGATCCCGCCGTTGTCATAGCTCGGCAGTTCGTCGATCAAAATCGGCACGATTTCCTGATTCTCGTTCGTGCCCCACTGTGGCTGCGAGTGCATGCGGAACATGCTGAAGCCGATCAGGGTGTTGCTGGTGTAATCGACCAGCATATCGGGTTCTTCCGTCAGCCCGATGCGCAAAATGTTCGCGTCCTGCGCTTGAACGACTCCAAACGCAGCAGTCAAAATTACGAGTAAAACGAGTATACGGAACAGTTTCATCTTCATAAATCTCCTATAATGTGAAAGCGTCGAGTTAAGACTCTCTGTGCTCACCTCATGCGTCCGGCGCATAAGGGACTTTCCTCGGTTGGTCAATTCGTTGTACGGGTGATGCTTACCAGTATGGCGGATTTCGCCTAACTTGGCAACACAAGCGCAGGCAGAATAACGGTTTCGATGTAATCGAGGATGGCTTCGCGCTGGTGGGCTTCTTGCGCGCCGCTGATGTACTGATCCGGTTCGCGGCGGTAGCCGTTCGCGGTGATCACGATCACCATGTCCTGTTCCGGCGCGACGAAGATCAACTGACCGCCGTACCCCGATGCGGCGGACATCGGCGGGAAGTCACCCAGACGCGCGTGCCACCAGTGCGCCGCATATGACAATTCGTAGATCGCCGGGTTGGGAAGCTGTGGACGCGTCATGTAGGCGATCCAGTCCGCCGGGACGATGCTCTCGCCGTTCCAGTCGCCGTCTTGCAGGATAAGCTGCCCGAATTTCGCCATATCCCGCGCGCGCCAGAAAAGCTGCGTCCCACCGAAGTTGATCCCGCTGCTGTCATTCATCCATGCGTAATCCGTGATTCCAAGCGGGTCGAATAGGCGCGTTTCGGCAAACTCGACCGTAGACTCCCCGGCGGCGGCGGTCAGCACGGCGGAGAGCAGATGCGAGTCGGCGCTGCTGTAATTCCAGAACGTGCCCGGCGCGTGTGCCAGCGGCAAACCGAGGATGTACCCGACCTCATCCCGCTCTGCGTCGAGCATCCCGCCGATGTCCGCCGCGCTGGTTTCGTCCCAGTCGATCCCCGACAGCATCCTCAGCAGGTGCGAGATGCGGATGGTGCGGTTCGGATCGTCATCCGCCAGCGCGAGATACCCGCCGATGATGTCCTCGACCGAGTCGATCACGCCTTCCTCCAGCGCGATGCCGATCAGCGTCCCGGTCACGCTCTTGGTGACCGAAAACCCGTTGAACCGTGTGTTGGCGTTCGCGCCGCCGAAATAGCGTTCATACGCAAGACAGCCATGCCGCACGATCAACACGCTGCGCACGAACGGCAGGTCGTTGGCGATCTCCGCTTCGCCCTCGGCGATCAGTTCCGCGTCCACCCCGACGGTTTCGAGCGCCGCCGTTTGCCATACAGGCGTCGGCGTCGCACATTCGACCGGTTGGGCACTGAGCAGCGCGGACGGCGCGCTTAACAGGCAGGTGCAGACCAGCAGCAGCAGGGCAACACGCACGGGGAGGGGGTGAGACATAGCCTACTCCTCAAACCCCGGCGGCACGCGATACGCTTGCAGCGCACCGTCGATTGCCCGCGCCTGAGCCAGCAGACGAATTTCATCCCAGCGCCGCCCGACGATCTGAATGCCGATGGGCAGCCCGTCGGCGGAATAGCCCGCCGGGATCACGACGACCGGATGTCCGGTCAAGCTGAACGGGATCGCGTAGTACGTCCCGCGCTCGAAGTAGTTGATCGTTTGCCCGCGCACCTCGACGGGCGACATATGCGGGATGTGCGGGATCGCCGGGGTCGCCGCCACCGGGCAGATCAGTACATCCCATGTGTTCAGGAAACTATCCAGCGCGTTCACATAGCGATCCCGTTCGATCATCCCCTGACCGTACAGCCGCAGCGACGCATGGACAGCCCGACCCGCGCCCCGCGAGAACGCATCCGGCGAGTCCGGCGTAAACCCGGCATATTCGGCTTCCCATGCATCGATCTCCGGCGTCAAGCCCGCGCCGACGACTGCCCAGTACAGCAGCCCGAAGCACTCCCACACGGCAGGAAATTCGATTCCGGCGGGGAAGGCTTTTTCCACCACTGCGCCCGCTTGCGCTAATTTCTCGGCAGCGGCGATCAGCACGCGCTCGGTGTCCTCGGTGATCGGCACATGCCCGAACTGGTCGAACCACGCGACGCGCAGCGTGTTGAGCGGCGGCGTAGGTAAGCGATCCGGCAGCGGCACAGGCGGCAGGTCAAGGTAGCGCGGGTCAGTCCCGGCGATCACGCGCAGGGCAAGTTCGAGATCGTCAATCGAGCGCGCAATCGGACCGGCGACGCTGAAACGGCGCACACCGCGCGGCGAATCGGGCAGCGGTGGGATGTGTCCGGCGGTCGAGGTGCGGTGTTCGGTCGGTTTCAGGCTGTACACGCCGCAGTAATGCGCCGGGATGCGCACCGATCCGGCGACATCGCTGCCAATATCCAGCGGACTCATCCCGCTGGCGACCGCCGCCGCGCTGCCGCCGCTCGATCCACCCGGTGTGCGCTCTAGATTCCACGGATTGTTTGTGCGTCCGAAAATCTCATTGTGCGTCTGCGTGTCCGTAGACAGGATCGGCACGTTCGTCTTGCCGGTGATGATCGCCCCTGCCGCTTTCAGCCGCGCCGCGACCGTTGCGTCTGCCTCCGGCACGTAATCCGCCAGCGGGGGATACCCCGCCGTCGTGCGCATCCCGCGCACTGACCACGCATCTTTGAGCGTGACCGGAATCCCGTGCAGCGGGTTTGAACGGTCGGCGTCCGACGCTTGCGCGGCGGCGTCCAGCGCTTGCGCATTGGCAAGCGCGCCCGCGCGGTCGAGCGTGACGACGGCGTTCACGGCGGGGTTGTGCCGCTCGATGTGTGCCAGCAGCGTCAGCAGATCGCCTTCGACCGACGTGCGCGCTTGCCTCAAATCGAACAGGCGCTCGGTGACTGTCCTGAATACGGATGTGTGCGCCATCTCAGTCTGCCTTTCCGTTCGCGGTGCAGAGAATTGTGCATCGTTGGTGCGGAAAATGCCAATGGGGCGCGCAGCGGCGCGTCCGATCTTTTGTACTCGAAAGAAATCCACGAACGTAGGGTCGCACCTGTGTGTGCGCCCGAAATTAGGCAGAGCCCCTACACAATGGGCAATCTACTTTTAGTGCTGCATCCGCTAACGCTTAGGAATCTGGAAGATCGCAGCATGAGCGCGTCTAAATGGTTGCAGAATCAGGCAAGCTGTGCTAACTTGTAGTCATGTCATTACAAGTTATTCCAGTATTGACGTTTGAAGACGAGCAGCAAAGCGCAGAAGTCAGTTTGCTCCGAAAAGGTTTATGGATGCTAGCCGAAAACATTTCTTCCACCTCGACCGATTCCCGATTTCGCTCAATCCGTCGTTGGCTGAGGCAGTTCTTCACCCCCACCCGCCTCCTCGATCTGCTGCCGATTCTCATCCTCGGCGTTGTACTGGCACTGCTGGCGATCTACGTGCCAAGCTTTTTCAACAGTCGCAACATCGTCAACATCTTCGTACAGGCATCGACGCTCGGAATCATGGCAATCGGGATGACCGCTGTCATGGTCGGCGGGGGAATCGACCTGTCGATCCCCTCGGTCATGGCGCTCAGTGCGATTTTCGGCGCGATGCGGATGCAGAACGGCGGGAGCATTGCGGAAAGCTGCCTCATCATGCTCGCGGTCGGCTGCTTCGCGGGGGCGATCAACGGCTTTGCGGTCGCCTACCTCAAGATGATCCCGTTCGTGGTGACGCTGGCGATGATGACCATCGCTTCCGGCACTGCCATCTGGATCACCAACTCCGTGAGCGTCCCCGTAGTGAATGAGGACTTCTTCAGCGTCATCCTCGACCGCATCTTTGACATCCCCCGTCCCATCCTCATCATGGTGGTCATGGTCTTGATCGCCACTCTCGTGTTCAAACGGACGCTGTTAGGACGCTGGTTGTACGCGGTCGGGACGAATGCCAAGACCGCGCGCGTATCCGGCGTCCCCGTTGACCGTGTCATCTTCGGCACCTACGTGCTGTCAGGCTTCTTCGCCGGGTTGACGGCGATTATCCTCTCCGCCCGCCTCGGCGCGGCGTCTGCCAACCTCGGCAATGACGGCGTCGTGCTGGACATTGTGAGTTCGGCGGTGGTCGGCGGCGTCAGCATTTATGGCGGCGTGGGCAGCCCGCTCGGCGCGGTGCTCGGCGCGATCTTCATGACCGTGATCAGCAACAGCATGAACATGATGCAGGTGTCGTTCTTCACCGGCTTGATCATCAAAGGCGTGGTCATCATCACTTTCGTCGCTATCGACTCGTTGAAGAAGCGCTAGGAGCAAACTCATGGCGACCCCCTATCTGGAAATGCACGGAATCGTCAAGCGCTTCCCCGGCGTACAGGCGGTCAAAGGCGTTGATCTTCAGGCATACGCGGGCGAAGCATTGGCGTTGATCGGCGCGAACGGCGCGGGCAAAAGCACGCTGATGAACATCCTCGGCGGCGTGCTGCGACCGGAAGAAGGCGAGATCATGATCGGCGGCAAGCGCGTCGAGATTCATTCGCCGCTGCAAGCCACCGCCAACGGCATCGCCTTTGTGCATCAGGAAATGGCGATGCTGCCGACGATGACCGTCATGGAAAACATCCATGTCAGCAGCTTCCCCATGCGCACGGGACTCATCGACCACAAGGCGATGGAACGCAGTACGCAGGCAGTGCTGGATCGCGTCGGCTGCCAGTTCGCGCCGAATATCCGCGTGCAGTACCTCAGCACCGGTGACCGGCAGATGGTCGAGATCGCGCGGGCGCTCCTCAGCAAGCCCAACATCATCATCTTTGACGAGCCGACCTCGTCGCTGACCAGCCGCGAGAAAACGCGCCTGTTTGAGGTGATTCGCTCGCTCAAAGCCGATGGCGTGACGATCATTTACATCACGCACTTCCTCGACGAAGTCTTTGAAATCTGCGAACGGGCGACCGTCTTGCGCGGCGGCGAACATGCCGGTTCGGCACCGCTGGCGGAGCTGACCATCCCCGACATCGTCCGCTGGATGATCGGCGATGTGGATATGTCGCAGCACGTCAAGAAAGAAGTCCCTCAGCACGATGAGGTAGTGCTCAAAGTCAGCGACCTCAACCGCCGGGGCATCCTCAAAGACATCAACTTCACGCTGCGCAAAGGCGAAGTCCTCGGCTTGTGGGGATTGCTCGGCTCAGGACGCACCGAAGTCGTGCGCGCCATCGTCGGCTTAGACCCGATTGACGAGGGGCAAATCGAGATCAACGTCGGCGGAACTCTGCGCACGGTGCGGGCGCGCGAGGCGCAAAAGTGGATCGGCATGGTGACGGAAGATCGCCGCAATGAAGGGCTGCTGCTGCCGATGTCGGTCAAGCAGAATATGTCGCTTGCCAATCTGCGCGGGCTGCTCTCGCGCTGGCAGCTCGTGGACAACCGCCGCGAAACCAAGCTGGCGGAGCAGTTTGTCAAACGCCTCAATATCGTGATCTCCAATCTGGGGCAGCCCGTCCAGACCTTGAGCGGAGGCAATCAGCAAAAAGTCGTCGTCGGGCGCTGGTTGGAACTCAACCCGCCGATCTTCTTCATGGACGAGCCAACGCGCGGGCTGGATGTCGGCGCGAAAGCCGATATTCGCGACATCATCTTGGAACTCGCGGAAAACGGCGCGGCGATCCTGCTCATTTCGTCAGAAATCGAGGACATTATGGCACTGGCACAGCGCTACTTGATCATGCATCGCGGGCAAATCATCGGCGAACTTCCCGGCAGCGCGACGCGCAATGACCTCATGGCGGCGGCGGTCGGTGCGGTTCCGACTGGGGTGACAGCATGATTACGCAAACCACAGCGCAAACCGACTCCGGCTGGATCAGGCTGCGAAATTTCATCTTGCAGCACGGCTTTAACCTCGTGCTGATCGGTGTGCTGCTCTTCTACACGTTGAGCGCGCCCCGCTTCTTGACCGTAACCAACCTCGTCGGGCTGCTCCATGCCGCTGCGCCGATGATGGTCATCGCGGCGGGCTTGGCGCTGGTCGTCATGACGGGCAAGCTCGATATTTCCGTCGGCTCGGTCGCCTTCCTCACCAGTTCAATCGGCACGATCTTGATGGTGCGCAACGGCTTTGACCCGCTGATCACGCTGGTGATTGTGCTGGTAATCGGTTTCTTGATCGGCGCGCTCAACGGCTTCTTGGTCGTCGTGCTCAAAATCAGCCCGCTGATCGCGACGCTCGGCACGATGATCAGTCTGCGCGGCGTCGGGTTGGAAATCACCCGTTCGACCACCATCAGCCTGCCGGAAGACATCCGCCGCTTGGGTAATCTGACCATCGGTTCGATCTTCGTCGATATTCTCGTCGCACTCGCGGTCATGCTCCTCATCCACATAGTCGTCACGCGCACACCCTTCGGGCGCTGGTTGATCGCCATCGGCAACGGCGAAGAAACCGCCGCGCGTCTCGGCATCCGCGTCGGGCAGGTGACCTTCTTCAGCTTCATCCTCTCAAGCACGCTGGCAACCCTCGGCGGCGTCCTCACCGTGATTCAGGTGGGCGCGGCGTCGCCGTCGATTGGCAGCGGGCTGGAATTCACCGCCGTGTCGGTCATCGTGATCGGCGGCATCAGTTTGTTTGGCGGGGAAGGCAGCATCCTACCCGGTGCGCTGCGCGGCGTGTTGATTCTGGAGATCATCCGCAACGGCTTGAATCACCTCGGCGCTGACCCGTATGCCTATCGTTTCGTGAACGGCGCGATCATCTTCATCGCGATGTATGCCGACTCGCTGCGCGCCCGACTGCCCGTCACACCCAAAACATCGGACAAACCATCGACGCCCGGCTGACCTAGGTCGGGGCGATGGGCACGAAAGGAGGCGTCTGGCAAAAAACGTGGTGGAGCAAGGGAAACATTCAGTTTAGATTTCTATTCGTGGGAGTGAACAATGAAGCACAAAGTTATGTTTCTCGTCGTGATCTTGGCGGTTTTCGCGCTCAGCCTGTCCGTTTCAGCGCAAGAACCCCGAACGGTGCGTGTCGGTCTCTCGTGGAATCAATATGATGTCTCGCTGGTTTACGCGTGGGAAGCCTACATGCGCTCGGAAAGCGTCGCGCAAGGCGAAGCTGCCGGACTGAATTTCGAGTGGATCATCAACGCGGCGGATGGCGATCCGGCGCGGCAGGCAGCGAACATCGAAGACCTGCTCAATCAAGGCGTTGATCTGATCATCGCCCGTGCGGAAGACAGCGCCGCGATTGGTTCGTCAATCCGTGCCGCGCAGGATGCGGGTGTGCCGTTCATCACCTTTGACCGCGCCTCGAAGACCACTGCGCCGACGGCGCATGTCGGCGGCGACAGCTACGCGCAGGCGTTG
>JACSRG010000491.1 GCA_014879865.1 Anaerolinea sp. | reverse complement strand
CCTTAGCAGAGCGGCGGGAGAAGGGGACGGGGGATGAGGGCTACAATGAGTTTGCAGACACATCCTAGTGAGTCGGCACGCCGCACAGCGTTCACAATTTCCTGAACGATATGATCAGATTTAATTGCGGCGCTCCCCGCAGGTGCTATAATCCACACGCAATCACTCTCTTAGGGACTCTGCGTTCGGCGGCATCGCTGATCTACAAAGCCGTCACCTCGAAAAATTACCGCTATTAGAGGAGCTGTTCATCTTGACCTCGCTTGTCTACACCGTATCGGAGACGCTGCGCTATCGCGGCGCAATCGGTCAGTGGAGCTGGGTACTCCACCGCCTTTCGGGTCTGGGCGTTGTCCTGTTCTTGACCCTCCATGTCATCGACACCTCGTGGGCTGTGTTCTACCCGGAACTGTACGTGAAGGCGATTGCCGCGTATCAAAGCCCACTGTTCACTATCGGCGAGTTCGGGCTGGTTGCAGCGGTGGTCTACCATGCGCTGAACGGCTTGCGCATCGCCGCTTT
This sequence comes from Anaerolinea sp., assembly GCA_014879865.1. Classification (GTDB taxonomy): domain Bacteria; phylum Chloroflexota; class Anaerolineae; order Aggregatilineales; family Phototrophicaceae; genus Flexifilum. The sequence goes on along the minus strand of JACSRG010000491.1, from coordinate 8,450 downwards.
CGACGCGCGCCCGGTCATGTGGAAGTATCAGGCGCGGGCGGCGTGGTTCGTGCTCGGCGGCACGGTGTTGATCCTCGTGCCTGTTTTCCTGCTGATGTTCGGGCATGTGCAAGAGTTTTACTCATCCGGGCGTCCGATCCTGCCGCTGGCAGATGTGCTGGTCGAACAGCTTCCGTTCGCACTCGGGATCGGCGGCGCGGCAGTCCTAGCGATCATCCTCTCGGCGGTCATTGGCGCGGTCACGGGCAACAAGAAGCCCGGTCCCGTCAGCAAGGGCGCAGGCAGCCCGATTGAACGGTTCTGGTGGTCGTTCATGCGTTTGTCCGCGCTGATCATCATCCCGCTGGTTTTCGGTCATCTCGCGCTGTCCCACATCGTACAGGGCGTCTTCGACATCACGGCGGCAGGTTCGCCGGTCGCCGGGACGCTGATCGAGCCGAACCCCAGCAGCATCCTCGCGGATGGAATCAACCAGTCGGGGACGGCGGTCGAGTACGTGGCGGAACGCTGGAACTTCCTGCTGGCAGGCGTCGCCATCTGGCGCATCTATGACATCGCCCTGCTGGCGACGGTCACGCTGCACGGCTTCAATGGTCTGCGCTACGTGCTGACCGACTATACTAACGACAGCCCGCTGCTGCGGCGCGCGGCGGTGATCCTGTGCATCATCGCGGGCGTGGTGCTGCTGACGGTCGGCGGTCTGGCGCTCATTGGCGAAATCCCGCTGGCGGCGCGTGATGCGGCGATTCAGGCGGCAGCGAATCTGGGCTTAGGCGAGTAACAACAGTAGAAAGTTAAAAGTTAAAAGTTAAAAGTGTTTTGTCACCGCTTTTGACTTTCTACTTTTAACTTTTAACTTAGCGAGTGACGCGAAGGATTAAAGTTAAAGGTCATCCTATGAAGACACATCAATATGAAGCGCTGATCGTTGGCGCGGGCGGCGCGGGCTTGATGGCTGCCCTATACGCGACGAAAGGCGGCGCGAAAGTCGCGGTGATCAGCAAGCTGTACCCGACGCGCAGCCATACGGGAACGGCGCAGGGCGGCATCGGCGCGGCGCTCGGTAACTTGGAAGAAGACAGCCCGCTGTGGCACGCCTACGACACGGTCAAGGGCGGCGATTATCTGGCGGATCAAAACGCGGCGCAGGTCTTGGCGACCGAAGCCATCGACGCCGTGATCGAACTGGAACACATGGGCTTGCCCTTCGACCGCACCGACGACGGCAAGATCAGCCAGCGGCGCTTCGGCGGTCACACGAGCAATTTCGGCAAAGCGCCCGTGCGCCGCGCCGCCCATGCTGCCGACCGCACGGGTCACATGATCTTGCAGACGCTCTACCAACAATGCATCAAGCATAACGTCACCTTCTTCGACGAATACCACGTCATCGACATCATCAAGAATCAGGGCGCGGTGGTCGGTGTGGTAGCGCTGGAACTGGGCACGGGCGAAATGCACGTCTTCCACAGCAAGGCGACGCTGTTCGCGACGGGCGGTTGGGGGCGCGTGTGGTCGGTGACGAGCAACGCGCACAGCCTGACGGGTGACGGCGCGGCAGTCGTCTACCGGCGCGGTGTGCCGCTGCAAGACATGGAATTTTTCCAGTTCCACCCCACCGGCATTTACAAGATGGGCATCTTGATCACCGAAGGCGTGCGCGGCGAAGGCGGCGTGTTGATCAACGGGCGCGGCGAACGCTTCATGGAAAAGTACGCGCCGAACATCAAAGACCTCGCCAGCCGTGACGTGATCAGCCGCTCGATCTATCTGGAGATCCGCGATGGCAACGGCGTCAAGGGCAAGGATTACGTCTACCTCGACGTGACGCCGCCGACGGTCAACCGCTTCCTTGCCGAAGCGGGCGAAAGCCGCCGCATCACCGAAGAAGATGTCGAGAAGAAACTCCCTGACATTCTGGAATTCTGCCGCGTGTATCTGGGCGTCGATCCGGTCAAGGAACCGATGCCGATCCAGCCGACAGCGCACTATGCGATGGGCGGAATCCCGACCAACGTCAACGGCGAAGTCGTGATGGATGACAAGTGGACGGTGCTCCCCGGTCTATATGCGGCGGGCGAATGTGCGTGCGTCAGCGTGCACGGCGCGAATCGCCTCGGCACGAACTCGCTCGTTGATCTCGTGGTGTTCGGTCGGCGCGGCGGCAAGTCGATTGCCGAGTTCGTCAAGCACGCGGATTTCATCCCGCTGCCCCCGTCGCCCGAAGCCGAGGTTTCGGCGGAATTCGAGCGCATCCGCAGCAGCGGCGGCAAGACACGCCCCGGCGAACTGCGCCAGACCATGCAAAAGACGATGATGGACAACGTCGGCGTCTTCCGCGAGGAAAAAGGCATGAAGTCGGCGCTCAACGTGGTGCGCGAACTGAAAGACCGCTACAACAACGACATCCATATCGACGACAAGGGCAAGCAGTACAACACCGATCTGGTCGAGGCGTGGGAGCTTGGCTGCCTGCTCGACCTCGCCGAACTGACGACGATCAGCGCCATGAACCGCACCGAAAGCCGGGGCGGTCACAGCCGCGAAGATTACCCCAAGCGCGATGATGAAAACTGGCTCGTCCATACGCTGCTGACCAAGCCGGAGGGCGAAACCCCGTATGTCAAAGGTGCGCAAAACCCGGTGATCAACTGCGACAAGAAGGTCGATATGTCGCTGGCGGAGCAGGACGAACGCTTCAAGCCGAAGGTGAGAACGTACTAGAAGCAGTGAGGGAAGTAAAAAAAGTTGAAAGTGGAAGAACAGTGCTTTTCACTTTCAACTTTCCACTTTCTACTTTCTACTATAGGAAGAAGAGGAAACCTACTCGATGGATGTAACTTTCCGTATCCGGCGGTTTAACCCGGAAGACCCGAACAAGAAGCGCCCGTACTTCCAAGAATTCACGCTGGCGGGCGTCGAGGAAAATGACCGTGTGCTGGAACTGCTCCACCGCATCAAGTGGGAGCAGGATGGCACGCTCACGCTGCGGCGCGCGTGCGCGCACGGCATTTGCGGATCGGACGCGATGCGCATCAACGGCGTCAACCGCCTCGCGTGTAAGGTGCTGGCGAAAGAATTCGTCAACGGCGACCGTCCGGTCAAGATTCAGGTCGAGCCGATCCTCGGCTTGCCCGTGCTGAAAGACCTGCTGGTCGATATGGAACCGTTCTTCGACAACTACCGCCGCGTGATGCCCTTCTTCATCAACGACTCGGCGCTGCCCGCCGATGGACGCGAACGCCGCCAGACGCAGGAAGACCGCGAGAAGTTCGACGACACGACCAAGTGCATCCTGTGCGCGTGCTGCACGACCTCGTGCCCGTCCTACTGGGCGAATGGGGAATATGTCGGTCCCGCCGCGATTGTGCAGGCGCACCGCTTCATCTTCGACACCCGCGACGAGGGCGCGAAGGAACGGCTCGAAGTGCTGGCGCAGCCAAACGGCGTGTGGCGCTGCCGCACGATCTACAACTGCACCCCGGCGTGCCCGCGTGATATTCAGGTGACGCGCGCCATCGGCGAAGTGAAGCTGGCGATCCGCAACGGTTCGCCGGAGGGCATCATCACCGAAGTGGCATCGCACAGCCATGCCGGCAGCGGTTGACCTAAAAAAGTCAATCACAGAGAACACAGAGTAAAATAGAGACAGTCCAACCGCAGAGAACGCGGAGAACGCGGAGAAGAGAATCAAACCCTCTGCGCTCTTTGCGCTCTCTGCGGTTCATTTGTCACTTTCTCTGTGATCTCTGTGATCTCTGTGGTTTACCTTCTTTTCAAGGAGTTTGGCATGTTCAAACGCATTGGCTTGCTTCTGCTGATTATCATGCTGGCATCATCCGTCGTATTCGCACAGGAGACCACGCCGGAGGCGACGCAACCCGCCGTCACCGCCGCCGAGCAAATCTTGACGCTCTTCGAAACCGGCGACTATGCGGCGATCCACGCGCTGCTCAGCCCGCAGGTGCAGGGCATGGTCACAGCCGAGCAGCTCGGTGAGGCGTGGGAGAGCCTGAGCGCGCAGGTCGGCGCGTTTCAGGGCACGGTCGGCACGCGCTATGAGAGTGACACCGGCACAGGCGTGATCACGCTGCAATTCGAGCTGATCGCGCTGGAACTGCGCGTCCGCGTGGATACGAGCGGTCAGGTGGTCGCCTTGAACTTCGCGCCAGCCAGCGCGCCAGAGGATGCCCCCGCCGAACCGACCTACAGCGCTCCCCCCTACGCCGACGAGGACACATTCACCGACATTGAAGTCATCCTCGGCACGGTCGGGGAAACGCCGCTGCCGGGAGTGCTCTCGCTGCCGAACGGTGACGGTTTGCATCCGCTGGTGATCCTGATGGGCGGTTCCGGTCCAACGGATCGCGACGGCACGGTGGGCGGAAACAAGCCGCTGCGCGATCTGGCGTGGGGACTAGCGACGCAGGGAATCGCCGTGCTGCGCTACGACAAGCGGGCGCTCGTGCATCCTGACAGTTTCGCCAACACCTTCTTCACGATTGCCGAGGAATACACCCAAGACGCGCTGCTGGCGGTGGAGTTGATGCGCGCGACGGCAGGCATCGACCCGGAGCGGGTTTATCTGGCAGGGCACAGTTTGGGCGGGTACATCGCGCCGCGCATCGTCGCCGAGGCGGCAGCGGCAGACAGCCACATCGCCGGGGTGATCGTGCTGGCAGGCTTGGCGCGTCCGCTGCAAGACGCGCTGTTCGATCAGCAGCGCTATCTGCTCCAAGCCGATGGCGCGCTCGATGGCAGCGATCAAATGGTGTTGAGCATCGTCAACGACCTGCGCAACGCGATCAACGGCTTGACCGAGGAAGACGCGGACGATTCGTACAACCTGTTCGGCGCGCCGCCGAGCTACTATATCGATCTACAGGGCTATGATCCGGTGGCGACGGCGGCGGGCTTGGATGTGCCGCTGCTGGTCATTCAGGGCGAACGCGATTATCAGGTGACGATGGCGGGTGATTTCGCGCTGTGGCAGGCGGGGTTGGAGGGTGATCCGAACGCCACGCTGATCAGCTACCCGTCGCTCAACCACCTGCTGATCCCCGGTTCGGGCGCGTCGCTCCCCTCGGAATACGGGGTCGCGGGTCACGTAGACGGCGCGGTGATCAACGACATCGCCGCATGGGTCAACGAAAGATAGGACTGAGAAAAAGAAGGACTGAGAAGAGAGAACCTGCTTTTACTCAGTCCTTTGACCTCAGCCCTCAGTCCTTCTTTTACACCGTTTCGCCGGCGGCGAGCTTTTCGGCTTGGTCGCGGGTGATCAGTTCGTCGATGAACTCGTCGAGCGCGCCTTCCATGACGGCGGGCAGGTTGTAACTGGTCACGTTGATGCGGTGATCGGTCACGCGGTTCTGCGGGTAGTTGTACGTGCGAATCTTCTCCGACCGATCCCCGGTGCCGACCTGTGTGCGGCGCTCGTTTTCCTGCGCGCTGCGCTGCTTTTCCAGTTCCATTTCGTACAGGCGGGCGATCAAAATCTGCTTGGCGCGCAGCTTATTCTGGAGCTGGCTGCGTTCGTCCTGCACGGCGATCACGATCCCGGTGGGGATGTGCGTCATCCGCACGGCAGAGTCCGTCGTATTGACCGACTGCCCGCCCGCGCCGCCTGAACGGTAGACATCTACGCGCACATCGTTCATGTTGAGTTCGACATCGACTTCGTCCATCTCCGCCAGCACGGCGACAGTCACGGTGCTGGTGTGGACGCGCCCCTGTGCCTCGGTTTCGGGGACGCGCTGCACGCGGTGGACGCCGCTTTCGTACTTCAAGCGGCTGAATGCGCCGTGCCCTTTGATCTCGAACTTAATTTCTTTGAAGCCGCCGATCCCTGACTCGCTCTGGTCGATGACATCGATCTTCCAGCGGCGCGCGGTCGCGTAATAGCTGTACATGCGGAACAAATCCGCCGCGAACAAGCCGGATTCGTCGCCGCCCGCGCCCGCCCGGATTTCCATGATGACGTTCTTCTCGTCGCGCAGGTCTTTGGGCAGCAGCATGAGCTTCAACTGCTCGTAGAGGTCGTCGGTGCTGGCTTGCAGCCGCGTCACTTCTTCCTGCGCCATCTCGCGCAGATCGGAATCGCTTTCCTCGTCCACAAGCTGGCGCGCGCCGTCGAGTTCGTCCATCTGCGCCTTGTAGACGCGATACGAATCGACGATCTCTTGCAGGTTGGATCGCTCTTTGCTGTACTCCGCGACTTTGGCGTAATCGTTCATCACGTCGGGGTCGCTCAACAGCCGTTCGAGTTCTTCGTAGCGCGCGGAAATACCCGCCAGCTTGTCTAACATGATTGCCTCTAATGTGCGTCTTTAACGGCGATCATTATACGAGAAACGCCCCCCACCGTGTAGATCGGCTAGCGTCCGGCGATTCGCGCGAAGTACTTGCCCGAATCCTTGAGATAGCGCTGCTGGTTGGCAAAATCGACGTAGTACAAGCCGAAGCGTTTGCTATAGCCGAATGCCCACTCGAAGTTATCCAGCAAGCTCCACGCGAAATAGCCCTTGAGCGGCACGCCATCGGCGATAGCACGGCTGCACGCCTCGAGATGCGACGCGAGATAGGCGGTGCGGCGCTCGTCGTGGACTTCGCCCGTCTCGGTGAGCGTATCGACCCACGCCGAGCCGTTCTCGGTGATGTAAATCTCGCGCGGGGCGTAGTCGCGGTGGACGCGCATCAGCAGATCGAATAAGCCCTGCGGGTAGACTTCCCAGCGCATATCGGTGTACTCACCTTCCGGGCTGACCATCGCGTAGCCCAACCCGGCATTGTCGGCGTCATCTTGAATGACGGCGCGGCTGTAGTAGTTGATGCCGAGGAAATCCAGCGGGACGCGCGCGCGGTCAAGGTCGCCGGGGCGGATTTCGGGCAGGAATTCGGCGTACTGTTCGGTCATGTCCGCCGGGTAATGCCCGCGAAAGATCGGATCGAGATACCAGCGATTCCAGAAACCGTCGAAGCGCGTGGCGGCTTCCATGTCGGCGGATTTGTTGGTCGCAGGATACGCGGGATTGAGGTTGAGCACCGTGCCGATCTTCGCACCGGGCAGGTTCTGGCGCAGCACGGCGACAGCGCTGCCATGCGCGAGGTTCAGGTTATGCGATACGGTCAAAGCAGCAGCGGGCGACGACGCGCGATGACCGGGCGCGTGTTCCCCGAACATATGCCCCGCCCACGCGATCACCCACGGCTCGTTCAAGGTGATCCAGTGGCGCACGCGGTCGCCGAGCGCGCGGCTGATCACGTCGGCGTAGTGCGCGAAATCGTCGGCAATGGTGCGGCGCATCCATCCGTCATCATCCTGAATGGCTTGTGGCAGATCCCAGTGATACAGCGTGGCAAACGGCGTGATCCCGGCTTCGAGCAGTCCATCGACCAATCGGCTGTAAAAGTCGATGCCTGCGGGGTTGGGTTTGCCGCGCCCGACCGGCAGGATGCGGCTCCACGCGATTGAAAAGCGGTAAGCGTTGACGTTCAACGCCTTGAGTAAGCCGATGTCGTCCCGCCAGCGGTGATAATGGTCACAGGCAATATCGCCCGTATCGCCGTTCAGGGTTTTGCCGGGGGTATGCGAGAACGTATCCCAAATGCTGGTGCCGCGCCCATCTTCCGTCACCGCCCCTTCGATCTGATAGGCGGCAGTCGCCGCGCCCCACACGAAATCATCTGGAAACTGCATGGTGAATCATCCCTTGCCAGCCAAAAGTTATCATGGCGGGGAACTATACCGCAGATGTCCGCGCGGCGCAGTAGCGCCGCTACCAGACGGCTTCCCAGAGCGCCTGCTCGAATTCGTCCCACATGACCGTCATCAGGTCGGTGATGTTCTGCAAGTCCTGTTCCGTATAGGGGGTTGGCTTATTGCCCACTCCCACGAGCGCGACGATGCTGCCGTTCTGGAAGATCGGCGCGTTCATGTGCCGCGTGAGGGCGACATGACCTTCCGGCAGCCCACGTTTGTTCGGCGCAGTACTGCCCACATAATCGTTGGTGATGATCCCGCGCCGCTCGCGGACGGCGTTACCCCACAAGCCGGTATCCACGACGGCGTAGATCGGGCGTTTGATGCTCATGGAGCAGCTTGCCATCACCTGCTTGGAATAGCCGAGCAGTGTCAGGTAGCGCTCCGAGTAATCGGCGGCGTAAAAATAGGCAATCGTCGAATGGGTTAGCTCGCACAGGGTTTCGATAATGGCATCGCGGAATTCTTCCATCGAAAGGCGGCTGATCTGGGCGAGGCGATTGACAGCATCCAGTACCTTGTCATCCATGCTGCGAACTCCTTGCTGCGGAGCACTTCCGCATCTCGTGATACAGCAGGGTTTAACCCCGGTTGCGCAGATCGGCAACCTTTGACCGCTGAGTCGCGCGGAATGGCACGGGTTGCGAATGACATTTGTCAGCCCGGAATCACGGAGATGAAAATGGGG
>JACSRG010000431.1 GCA_014879865.1 Anaerolinea sp. | reverse complement strand
GGCAGCGGCAGCAACTTCACCTCGTTCAACAGCGAAGAATTCAACCAGTTGAACGCCGAAGCCAAGTCGCTCCCCGGCTGCGATCCGGCGGAACGTGCGGAAATCTACGGTCGCATGCAGGAAATCATGCAGGAAGAACTGCCGTACATTTGGCTGTTCGCCACCAACGGCATGTATGCTGCCAACAGCATCGAAGGCTTCGACCCGTATCCGTCCCAGTTGTACTGGAACGTGGACGCTTGGTCGGTCTCCACTCCGTAATCAGACGGCAAGTTAGTGAACGCATTCGCCCCCTCCATTGTGAGGGGGCGAATTTGCAATAGGCGAAAAACTACAGCCTTTATTTCGATTAGACTCGCACGTACCGTCCATCAGTCTTATAGCTGGACTTTGTCTTGGATACCCGCAGGTTTCCCGGTGTTCCTGTTCATGCAAAAACGCCGGGTTTGTAACAGGTTCTAGTTGGGGAAAAACCCATGATCAAGTACACCATCCGTCGCTTAATCCAAGCGATCCCAACCTTCTTCGGCATTACGATCTTTTCGTATTTGCTGATGGCTGCCGCACCCGGAGGTCCTGTCGCGGCGCTCACGTTCAGTCCGCGTACCACACCGCAGCAGCGGCAGATCATCGCGGCGCGGCTCGGCGTCAATGACCCGCTGCCGGTTCAATACCTACGCTGGCTGCTCGGCGACGACTGGATGCGCTGGGATTCTGATGGTGACGGGGTTGCTGATCAAAGCTTCCTGCTGCCGCTCGATGCCGATGGTGACGGCGAACCGGAACCTCCCGGTGACGGACGGGGTATCCTTCGTGGTGACTTCGGACGCTCGTTCTTCTACCGCCGCCCGGTGATCGACATGCTGGGCGAGCGCGTCGCGGCAACACTGGAACTCGGCGCATCCGCCCTGCTGCTCGGCTTGATCGTCGGCGTGCCCATCGGGATTTTCGCCGCCGTCCGCAAAGGACGCTGGTTCGATAATCTGACGCGCATCCTCGCGGTGGTCTTCAACGCCATTCCAATCTTCTGGCTCGGCTTGATCCTGCTGCTGATCTTCGGGTCATGGCTCGGTTGGCTGCCGATGGGCAACCGCTGTCCGCCGTCACTGAGCGCGCCCTGCCCACCCATCTGGGGTCGCATTGAATACCTGATCCTGCCGACGTTCGTGCTGGCAACCGGGACTATCGCTATTTACTCGCGGTACATGCGTGCGTCTATGCTCGACGTGATGAGTCAGGATTACATGCGCACGGCGCAGGCTAAAGGCTTGAGCGGTCGTACAGTTTGGTTCCGGCATGGGGCGCGGAATGCGCTCATCCCGCTGGCAACCTTCCTCGGTCCGCAGATCACCGGCTTATTGAGCGGCGCGGCGATCACCGAAACGATCTTCTCGTGGCCCGGTCTGGGACGCTTCGCAGTACAGGCGGTGATCGCGCAGGACTACCCGATTGTCATGACCGTTGTGATCGTCGGCGCAATCGCCACAATGTTCGGCTACATTCTGTCAGACATTCTGTACGCGGTAATTGATCCGCGCATCCGGTTTGATTAGGCGAGGTGAATGAATCATGACTGCTGTTGCAAAACTCGGTGTTGAACGCGAAGAGAAGCGCGTTGGCATTTCGCTCACCACTCTGGCGCTGCGACGCCTGCGGAAAGACCGCCTGACACTGATTGCGTTGGGGGTTGTCGCCATCCTGACCGTGCTGTCATTCTCCGCGCCGTTCATCTCGCAGGTGCTGGATATCAGCTACACCGAAACGAACGCCAGCCGCACCTTCCTGCCCATCGGCGCAGAAGGACATCCGCTCGGCACCGATGACCTCGGACGCGATCACCTCGCCCGCCTGCTCTATGCCGGACAAGTCTCGTTGAGCGTGGGTTTCCTCGCGGCGGTCGTGTCGATCTCCATCGGCGTGACGCTCGGCATCATCACCGGCTTCTATGGCGGTGTGATCGACGATTTCGTCAACTGGGTCATCGCCACATTGAACTCGATCCCGTCGCTCTTCCTCTTGCTGATCGTGGCGGCAGTGTTGCAGCCCTCGCCGACGACGTTGATCCTCGTGTTGGGCTTCCTCGGTTGGACGACCACGACCCGCCTCGTTCGCGGCGAAACGCTCTCCCTCCGCGAACGTGAGTACATCGTCAGCGCCCGCGCGGTTGGCGCGTCACCGCTGCGAATCATGTTTGTGCATATCCTGCCAAACCTGTTCTCGATCATCGTGATTTCGCTGGCAATCGACATCGGCGCGTTGATCCTCTCCGAGGCGGCGTTGAGCTTCCTCGGCTTGGGCATCAAGCCGCCGACGCCGAGCTGGGGCAACATGCTCACCGGGGCGCAGACCTTCTTCACATGGGGCGTGCATCTGGTGATCTTCCCCGGTCTGCTGATCTTCACGACGGTGCTGTGCCTGTACGTGATCGGCGACGGCATCCGCGACGCCTTCGACCCGACGGCGAAGGACTAACCGCAATCTCTTGCAGGGACGAGGCAAAACCTCGTCCCTGCGCTGTCTACCCCACAAACATCTTACGACGATAAATCTCATCCGGTCGGCGGTAAATGTGCATGATGTCCGCCTCGGACATGAACACCGGTTCGCCGACGGCACACGTCCCCGTGAAAATCTTCGCCGCTTTGACGCACATCGCCGTGATGTTGAGCGCCTCAGTCGGGGTTTGACCGAGTGCGATTAAGCCGTGATTCGCTAGCAAAATCACCTTCGGCGCTTCCCCATATTCGTCCATGTAGACTTTCACCTCGTCGCGAATCGCCGCCGCCAGCGGCAGCCCCGGATCGGCGTATGGCACAAACACCGAACGCGGTCCACACAGCACCGCTTCATCAGGGAACAACCGGTGATCCGCGAACTCACGCGCACGGCTGCTGCATAAAATCCCATTCACGGCGACCGGATGCGTATGCGCGATCACGTTGACGTCGCAGCCATGCAGGAGCATCGCGTGGAACGTCACTTCGACCGACGGGCGTCCCGGCGCTGAGGGATCAGCCTTCGCGTCGATCATCGCCTGCTGCAAGGCGGCGCGGTCGTCGCCCACGCGGTCAAACAGGTCGAGGATGGGTGCGAAACGCACGGCGACGAAGCCGCTCGCGTCGATGTCGCGCATCCCGCGTCCGCTCGCTTTGATCAAGAAGCTGTCGCCGTCGAGACGGTACGAAGTATTCCCCTCCCCGATGATGACGTACTCGTTCTGCGGTTGCCCCAACGTGCGCGTCAGGTCAATTAACTGCTCAAGTGGTGTCATAATGTTGTCCCATTGTTGATGAGGGCTTGAAAACGCCCGTAAGCCTCGTCCCATGCGGCGCGATCCTGCGGCTCGTAGCGCGCCATTTCCGCCTGTTGGCTCAAGATCGTGCGCGCGTCGGCAATGCTGCCGAGTTCGCCGAGCGCGATTAACTGCACGATACCGTTGCCCAGCACCGTCGCCTCGACAGGTCCCGCGACGACGGGGATGCCAAGCGCGTTGGCGGTCATCTGGCACAGCACACGGCTTTGCGACCCGCCGCCGATGATGTGCATTACATCGACCGCCTGCCCGCTCAAGGCGATCAGCTTTTCGAGTGCGTCACGATACTTAAGCGCTAGGCTCTCGTAGATTGTGCGCATGATCGAGCCGTGCGTCTGCGGAATCGGCTGCCCGGTGCGCTGGCAGTACTCGCGGATGCGCGCGGGCATATCTCCCGGCGGGAAGAATGCCGGATCGTCGGGATCGATCAGCGCGACGAAGGGCGGCACATCCGATGCCAGCGCCGCCAACTGGTCGTAGCTGTAGTCGCTGCCTTCGGCGCGCCATGTCGCGCGCGACTGCTGCACCAACCACATGCCCATGATGTTGCGGAGTAAGCGGAATGTGCCGTTCGCCCCACCCTCGTTGGTGACATTCGCCGTATACGATTCGTCGTCGATGACGGCGGCATCCACCTCCAAGCCGATCAAGCTCCATGTGCCGCTGCTGATGTAGGCAAAGTTGCGCGTGGTCGTCGGCACGGCGACCACCGCCGAACCGGTATCGTGCGTAGCCGGTGCGATCACCGGGGTGCCGCGATAACTGCCCACGCGCGTTCCCGGCTGGATGATGGCGGGGTAGATGCTGGTCGGCAGCCCGACCGCCGCCAACAACTGGCGATCCCAATCGCACGCGCGCGGGTTATAGAACTGCGTGGTCGTGGCGTGGGTGAATTCGCACGCCTTCTCCCCGGTCATCCAGTAATGGAACAAGTCCGGTAAGCCGAGATAGGTATGCGCGACTTCCAGCAGCGGACTGTTGGCGCGCGCGAGGCTGCCAAACTGATACAGCGTATTCAGGATCATAAACTGGATTCCCGTCCGCTCGAAGACTTCGCGGCGCGGTACGCGCAAGAATGTCCAGTCGTACATGCCCTCGGTGCGGCTGTCACGGTAGCAGATCGGGCTGCCGAGCAGATTGCCATCCCGATCCAGCAGCGCGAAATCGACCCCCCATGTATCGACGCCGATGCTCGCCGCGTTTTCCTTCCCCGCGTCAATGCCGGTTTTGATCTCGTGCCATAGACGCAGTGTATCCCAATACAGTGTCTTGTTGACCTCGACCTGCACGTTCGGGAAGCGGTGCAGCACCTCCATCGACAGGTTTGCTCCGTCGAGGCTTACTTTCGCCACACGCCCCGACTCTGCGCCGAGATCAACCGCAATCACTTGTGTCATCGTCCTAAGTTCCTTTGTTTCCGGCGGCTATGCGCTCGTTACGACATCTACGCGAATATTCCGTTCGCGGAATTCCGCAACTAGCTCAGCCGGTGCAGCTTCCCCGGTGATGACATGGCGGATTTGTTCCGGCTTGAGGAAAGTATAGGGAGCGATTTGTCCCCACTTGGATGAATCGACCAGCACGAAGGTGGACACGCAGCGCGCGATCATGGCGCTTTTCATAGCGACCTCGTCCGGGTCAATCTCCGCGCAGCCTCCGATCAACGAAATGCCGCGCGCGCCGAAGAACCCGACGTTGACGTGAATATCCGGCAGTCCCTCGGGATTACCCACCGTCGAAATCGAGTCACGGCGCAGGCGTCCACCCGGCACCAGCACCTGAATCTGCGGGCTGTCGAGAAAGTTCTGGGCGATCACAAGGCTGTTGGTGACGACGGTGATCCGCTTGAACAGCTTAACATAGGGGATGAGGGCATAAGCGGTCGTGCTGGCGTCGAGCGCGAGGCTGCACCCGTCCTGAATTAGCGCGGCAGCAGCGGCAGCAATCGCCTCTTTCTCGGCGCGATTCTTGCTCAAGCGCACGTGAAAGCTGAGTTCGGGCGGGATGGCATTGTTCTCACGGCGGACAGCCCCACCGTACGTGCGCTCTAACAAACCGTTGTCTTCGAGCGCCCGCAAATCTTGCCGGATCGTCACCGCGCTGACGTTCATCAACTCGCTCAGCATCTTCACCGAGACACGTCCCTGCTGTTTGAGCTGGTCGAGGATGATTCGACGTCGTTCTTCGACAAACATAGACATTTTCGGCAACTTTCTTTGCAATAATCACTGACAACAAACGGAGCGAAAAGAAATCTAAATTGCTTTCATTGTACGCAGAAATGTCGAAAATGGGGTATTCTCTTTGATCAGATTTAGCCGAACAACCATGATGGAGCAAACATCAATGCAGTACCGTGACTTTGGCAGAACCGGATGGCGCGTCTCCGAAATCAGCTTTGGCGCATGGGCTATCGGCTCGGCGTGGGGTGATGTGAACGACGCCGACTCGTTAGCGGCGCTGCACCGCGCCCTTGACCTCGGCATCAACCTGATCGACACCGCCGACGTGTACGGCGACGGTCACAGCGAACGCCTGATCGCGCGCCTGCGCAAACAACGCAGTGAGCCCTTCTACGTCATCAGCAAGGCAGGTCGCCGCCTGCCCGCGCAAACCGTTGCCGGGTATACGCGCGAAAACCTGACCGCATGGATCGAGCGTTCACTGACCAACCTTGAGATCGACTGCCTCGACCTCGTGCAGCTTCACTGCCCGCCCACTGATCTGTACTATCACCCCGAAGTATTCGGCATCCTCGACGATCTGGTCGCAGCGGGCAAAATTCGCTATTACGGCGTGAGCGTGGAGCGGGTCGAGGAAGCGCTCAAGGCGATTGAATACCCCAATGTGCAGAGCGTGCAGATCATCTTCAATATGTTCCGCCTGCGCCCCGCCGATCTGTTCTTTCCCGAAGCGGCACGGCGCAAAGTCGGCATTCTGGCGCGTGTGCCGCTGGCAAGCGGGATGCTCACGGGCAAGATGACCAAGCAAACTACCTTCGCCGAGAACGATCACCGCAATTTCAACCGGCACGGCGAATCGTTCGACGTGGGCGAAACCTTCTCCGGCGTGGACTACGACACGGCGCTGGAAGCCGTCGAGCGCATCAAGCAGCTTGTCCCCTCCGGTACAAGCCTCGCCGCGTTCGCGCTGCGCTGGATTCTGATGTTCGACGCGGTATCGTGCGCGATCCCCGGCGCAAAGCGTCCAGATCAGGTGGAAAGCAACGCAGCCGCCGCCGCTTTGCCGCCGCTCACGCCCGAAGCGATGGCGGAAGTCCGCCGCATCTACGACGAACTGATCCGCCCGCAGGTGCATCAGCGCTGGTAAGCTGCTGACTTAGTTTCCGACAGGCAGCACGCCCGCTTCTGTACATGAGTTGTAGCTGCTGCCCAAGATCACGTCGAAGTCGTATTCCCGGTTGGGGTTCGGCTCCAAGCGGATGTTTTCCGGGCGCACGTTGAGCGTGTGCGCGATCTGTTCGAGGCTGCTGCCTTTCGTGCGTCCGGTGTAATCGATCAGGATCGTGTCAGTGTAGGCGTCGTTGTCCGCCGCGCCCGCGGCTACCGGGTTAAAGCCATCCCACGCCAGCCGTTCGGCAGCCACGCGATCCCAATCGGCGTTCGTCGTGCCGTTCAGCACGCGAATGCTCGCCCCTTCTGCGACCAATTGGCTGGTGGTCGCCGGACTGTAGAAATCGATCAGCGTGAGGCGGATCGGATCATAGTTCGGCAGTTGGACATTTTCGCCGTCGGCAGTCGTCCATGGCGTGGTGTGATACAAGCGCTGCAGGTTGAAACTCTCAATCCGCGTCGTGTCAATGTTCAACGCCAGCGGCACAAGGCTGATCAGGTCTTCGAGAGTCAGGTTCGTCTCGACGTACTGACTGCCTTCATTCCACAGCGGAATGATGTTGCTGAGCAAACCTTGTTCGCGGGCTTCACGCAGTACCGCGCGCAGGACCTGCTGCTGGCGGCGACCCCGATCAAAATCGGAACTGTTGTCGCGTGAGCGCGCATACCAGAGGGCTTCGCCGCCGGTCAGGTGATAGTAGCCAACGGGCAGCACATAATTGCCCACCTCGTCAGAACGATACGCGGCAGCGGGCACATCCGCGCCGATCAACGGCAGATTTTCGATAGCGCAGTCCACCGCCAGATCGACCCCACCGACCGCATCCACGACCGCGCGGAAGCCGCTCAGGTTGACCATCGCGTAATAATGCACGTTGATGCCGAAATTGTAGAAGATCGTCTGGCGCAGCAGCCCGAAGCCGCCGCCCGTCCAGCCAATCGACTCGCCGTGAATGTAGGCGAGATTGAGGCGCTGCATCGTCCAACCGGGGATATACACGTACAGGTCACGCGGCAGGCTGAGCATGGCGACCGTCCCCGCTGTGCGGTTGATCGACACGATGATCATCGTATCCGTGCGGATAAAACCATCGTTGGTTAGCTCACCGTCATGACCGAGCAGCACGATGTTGATCAAGTCCATGCCCTGACGGTCAACCGCATCGACAGGCGTGGGGATGGCAGTTCCGCCGGCTTCCAGCGCTTCCGGCTGCCCGTAGACAAATAACGTTGGCAGCGGGCGCGGCGTGGCGGATAAATCCATCGTCGGAACAGCGGTCGCTTCCGGCGGCGGCGCAGCTTGCGGGGTATTGGTGGCAAACGTAATATCTTGCGCGGGCGGGTCTAACAATTTGAGTAAATCTAGCTTTGCCTCTGCCGAGGCTTCCGGCGTGAACTGGGCAATTGCCGTCGCCGTGCCGAGATAGTACGCGCTGCGGTTCTGCGCGCTCGCTTGCTCGCCGAAGTAGCGGATCACATTCTGCGCCACCCCCGCCCCGGCGACGAGGATCGCCAGCAGCAGCACGAAGGGGATGAGGCGGGTAAAGAGGAACCGGAGTACGCGGCTGCCCCGCCGTTGAGTTTTCACAGTCATAACGCTCCACTTCACGTCAATGTCTAACGTCAGAAGTGTAGCCGATGATGTTCCCCTGCGCGAGACTCAACGGAAGATCACAGGGATAGCGCAGGGTGTCGGGAACTCGCCATTCGGCTGGACAACCGTCAAGCGAATCCAGTGCAAGCCGGAGCCGTAAAGCGCAGTGTTGATTTCCGCCAATTCCCCATCGGTGACCGCAGTCTCAAAGCGGGCGTAGAGGTTGAAAATCGCCGCCGCGTCCGGGCGAACTTCGACGCGATAATAGGCGAAGCTGGCAATACGCGCCGTACCCGTCAGCGTGATCACGCCGTCCACCGTATCCCCTGCTTCCGGCGCGCTGATGAGCGCACCGGGGTCAGTACAGCCGATCTGCCCCGGCGGTGTTTCAGGGATCGCCGGGTCGAAGGTCGGGATCGGCAGTTCCGGCGCACGCGGGAGAGCAATCGTATCACCCGCGCGCGGAGTCTCCGCTCCTTCGAGGCAGTTGCCCGTCCGCAGTTCCGCGACCGACGTGCCGGCGGCGACCGCCAGCGCGTACAGGGTATCGGCTTGTCCGACGACGTGATTGACCCAACCGTTAGGCAGCGGACATGTGCCGGAGATCGGCGCATCGGTGAAGGTCGGCAGCGGCGTCGGCGTGGGTGTATTCGTCGGGCGCGGCGTCCGCGTGGGATGCGGCGTCTCGGTGAAGGTCGCCGTGAAGGTTGCCGTGTTCGACGGCGTCAG
>JACSRG010000213.1 GCA_014879865.1 Anaerolinea sp. | reverse complement strand
ACCGCCGCGACCAACCCGTTCACGCGCGTGTGCGTTTCGAGCGCCTTAAGCGACGAATTCACGAAGCTGTACGCGCGCTCGCGGAAAGTCTCGACCAGACGAATCGCGTGCTGCGGCGTCGTGGCGACCTGCCCCTCGAACAAATCAGGGATGATCACGTAGTACCCTGCCTGCGCGAACAACTGCGCCATCCGCCGCTCGACCTGCGTGAGTCCCCACCAGTCGTGAATCACCGCGACGGCGGGGAACTTACCGCCCATATCCGGGTGCGACCAGTAGGCAGGAAGTTGGCGTCCGTCGTCCAGCACGACCGAAATCCGACCGTTGACAATCGCATGTTCTAGGCTGCGCGGCTGATAAACAGGCATGAACGATTCCCTTCTGTTGGCTGACTCTATTATATATCCAGCCCGGTCAACAATGAACAATTCCGCCCTCACGACGAATTAAAGAGCAGAGATTTCAAACAAGTAGGATTTATATGCTTTACGCACTGCGTCAGCGCGATTTTTTCCTGTTGTGGACGGCGGGGCTGATTTCTTACATTGGCAACTGGATGTTAGCCATCGCGCGTCCGGTCGTCGTCTACCAGCTTACGGGTTCGACGCTGGCGGTCGGCGGGGTGATCCTTGCCGCCGCGCTGCCCGGCGTCTTGCTGAGTTCGTTTGCAGGAGTGTTCGTTGACCGTTGGGAACGACGGCGCACGATGGTGATCCTGAACTTGCTGCTTGGTCTGTCGATCTTACCGCTCATGCTTGTGCAAACGGCAGATCACCTTTGGATTGTCTATCTCGTCACCTTCGTGCAGGCGACTCTCGGACAGTTCTTCGCGCCCGCCGAAAATGCGATGCTGCCGCTGCTGGTGGACGAAAAGCATCTCGTCTCAGCCAACGCGCTGAACGCGCTCAACAACAATCTCGCCCGGCTGATCGGTCCGGCGATTGGCGGTCTGACATTGAGCACGCTCGGACTGAGCGGTATCGTTCAAGTCGATGCGCTCACCTATGCCTTGGCTGCCCTGTTGATCGCATTGATCAGCGTCACATCGCAGCCCGCCAGCACAACGCACCCCGATAAGCTGCGTCAGTTCGGGCGTGACTGGCGTGAAGGTCTGCGCGTGGTCAGGCACGACCACATGCTGCTGATCCTATTCATCTGCGCCGCGTTGATGGCAGTCGGCGAAGGGGCAATCAGCACGCTGTTCGTCCCATTCGTCACCGATGTGCTGCACGGCGAAGCGCTTCAACTTGGCTGGTTGATGTCCGCGCAAGCGGTCGGCGGGATCATCGGCGGATTGGTCATCGGGTGGATTGGCAAGCATGTCTTACCCCTGCGCCTGTTCATCGTCAGCAGTGCGCTCTTTGGGGTGATCGATCTGGTGATCTTCAATTACTCGCTGTTCACAGAAGGGCTGTGGATCGCGCTTATCCTGTTCGTGATCGTCGGCATTCCGGCGATTGGCTTGGGAACGGGTTTTGACACGCTCATCCAGTCGCGCACGCGCGATCAATTTCGCGGACGCGTATCCGGTTCGCTGAATACGGTCTTTGCCTTCTTCTACATCGTCGGCACAGGCATCGCCAGCACGCTCGGCGAAACGGTTGGAGTCCTGCCAACCATCAACCTACAGGGATCGAATTATGTCGTGATCGCCCTGCTCTGCTTCCTTGCACTGCGCCGTGACTGGATGAACGATCTGCGTCCCGCCGCCAGCGCCGGCGATTAGGACACCGGGACAGGGACGAGCGCGCAGGTCTCCTGCGTGAAGGCGTCGGCATCCGCTTCCGCGCCGAGGACTTTCGCCGCTTCATCGGTCATGGCGAGAATCAACGTGCGGTAGCCTTCGCGGTGCGCCCAGTCACGGATCGCCGTGATCGTCTGCGGCGTGACCGGCTTTGCCGCCCATGTGTAGACGGTCGCCGCGCGCGGGTCGTACTGCTCCTGCTCGATCACGACGAACGAGTCTTGTCCGGCGGCGGCGAGTTTCTGACGGTGGAGGCTGCGCCCGCGCGGGAACGCCTCCCACAGCCGCGCCATGTGCGTTTCCCACTGATGCCGCGCGCTGGTAAAGCGTCCGACGGGCATCATCCACCCGCTGATCTGCGCCGGATTCGCGTCCGCCTGTTCGACCGAGCGGTAAAATACCTGTCCCTGCCGCGCCGCGACGGTGTAGCGCCGCAGCAGACTCAGCGTCTTGAGCGTGTACCCGTCGGGCAGGGTGTAATCGTCCGTCACCCGATTGACCGTCACCCGCGCCCGCAGCACCTTCGCCCGTTCGAGCAGCGCGGTCAGCAGCGCAATCGACACATCTTCGTGCGTGACCATCAAGTGCTCGATGTGCAGCGAACTGCCGAACGGCTCGGCTTCTTGGCTGTGGTACGCCTCTGCGTAGCCGAGGATGCGCTTGCCGCTGTCATCCACCGCCACCAGCGGAATCCCCGCGCCGAGCAGCAGGTGATTCAGGAACACCGCCGCCGTCTCGACGCTCATCCACGCGCCGCCATGTACCCAGCGTTCCAGCAGCGTGAGCGCTTCGTACGGCACGTCTTCGACCCGCCCGTGCGCATCCAACCGCTGCCACACGCCAATTCGTCCACGAAATAACCGGCTGATCGCTTCCGTATCGTCTAAGCTCGCTACCCGGATCGCCATGCGTCCCCGCCTTCCCGTCAATCATTCTGCTTCGATCATAGTCCCGCACCGCGTTCCGATCAACTAGAGCGCGTTACAATACAGCCATCCTCATGTACACAGGAAAACTACCAGATGTTAATGGCTGTCGATGTAGGCAATACCAATATCCACTTGGGACTGTACCACGACGGGAAATGGATCACGTCGTGGCGTATGCGCACGGTCGCCGACAAGATGCCCGACGAATACGCCGTGCTGCTGCGCAACTTTCTCGCGGGCGCGAACCTCAGCTACCAGTCGATCACCGGCGTGGCGATTGGCAGCGTCGTGCCCCGCCTCACGCGGACATTTACCGAACTGGTACAGCACTACCTCGAAATCGAACCGCTCGTCGTCAACCACAAGACCAAGACCGGCATCCGCCTTGAGATCGATCAACCGGAGCAGGCAGGCGCAGATCGCATCATCAACGCGGCGGCGGTCGTCGCGCTGTACGGCGCGCCCGCCATCGTCTGCGACTTCGGCACGGCGACCACCTTCGACGTCGTTTCGGGGAGCGGCGCGTACTGCGGCGGCGCGATTGCGCCGGGGATCAACGTGTCGATGGACGCGCTCGTCAGCATGACCGCGCGTCTGCACAAAGTGGATTTGACACCCCCGCCGGACGTGATCGGCAGGAATACGATCCACGCCATGCAGTCGGGGTTGTTCGTCGGCTATGTCGCCATGATCGAGGGGATGGTCGCGCGCATTAAGCGGTCGATGAACGAACCGAACATCAAGGTGATCGGCACAGGCGGTCTAGCGCCGATCTTCAACGAGAACACCGACGCCATTGACCTGATCATCCCCGAACTGACGCTTGAAGGTCTGCGCGTGATCTACGAGCTGAATCAAACCGGGGCATAATCCTGCTCCTATACATCCCTTCCCTCCAAGCGGAACTTGGAGGGGAGGGACGCAAGCAGACTCATGTTTACCCCTTCACGCCGCCCGCTGTCAGCCCGCTGACCAGCCCGCGCTGCGCGAAGAAGAAGATGATCATCACCGGGATCGTCACCAGCACCGACCCCGCCGCCATGTAATGCCAGTCCGTGTTGAACTGGAAGATGAAACCGCGCAGCCCGACCGGGAGCGTCTTGCTCGTCTCGCCGGACATGAAGGTCAGCGCCAGCATGAACTCGTTCCACGCGGTCATGAAGTTGTAGAACGCCACCACCGCGATCCCCGGTAGTGCCAGCGGCAGCGTGATGCGCCAGTACGCGCCGAACGGCGTACAGCCATCGACAATCGCCGCCTCTTCGAGGTCATAGGGGATCGTGTCGAAGAAGCCCTTGAGCATCCACACGCTGAACGGCAGCGCTACCGTGCAGTAGGCGAGAGTCAGCCCTGCCCACGAGTTGAGCAAGCCGAACTCTTTCAGCAGGTTGTACAGCGGCACGACGAGGATCGCGCCGGGGAACATCTGCGTGATCAAGAATGCCGCCAGCACCCCGCCGCGCCCCGGAAACTTGAACCGGGAGAGCGCATAGGCGCACGAGGTCGCCAGCAGCACGCCAATCGTCGTGGTGATCAGCGAGATGGCAAGGCTGTTCAGCCCCCAGCGCCAGAAGAGGTTGATTTCCGCACCCGTCGCCGGGTCGCGCGCCGACAGCCCGTTGAGCATGTGACTATAGTTCTCAAGCGTGAAGTTGAGCGGCAGCAGCGTGACCCTGCTGCTCTCGACTTCTGCCTGCGGTTTGAACGAGGTCGAAACCACCCAGAAGATCGGGAAGAGCATGACAATCGTGGTGAAGATCAGGATCGCGTGCGTGAGGATGTCCAGCAGCAGCGTTTTCTGGCGCGGCGTCAGTCCGCTTGCCGTGCGGGTTGCGCCCGAAGCCATCGGTTTGGTTGCGGATTGAGTGGTCATGTTACGCTCCTACCGCCCGCGCCGGACGATTCAACACGCGCATATACGTTAAGCTGAAAACCAGCAGGACGATCAAGATAATCACCGAGAACGCCGCCGCGATGCCGTACTGCGGGGCTTGCCCGAAGCCGAGCCGCCATGCCCACGTCGAAAGGATTTCCGTCGAGCGGAAGGGACCGCCTTCCGACACGAGGAAGATGATATTGAAGCTGTTGAACGTCCAGATCACGCCGAGGAGCGTCACCGTCATGATGACCGGGCGCAGCAGCGGCAGCGTGATGCTGGTGAACTTTTGCCAGTCGTTCGCGCCGTCCACCACCGCCGCCTCATACAGTTCGGCGGGGATGCTCTGCAAGCCGCCGAGCATCGTCACCATGTTGAACGGAATCGCCAGCCACGTATTCGCCGCGACGACGGCGAACATCGCCCAAGCCGGATCAGACAGCCACGGCACTTCCGCCCAACCGATGGAGGAGAGCAGGTTATTAAAGAAGCCGAAATCGCCGTTGTACAGGAAGCGCCACACGAACGCCGAAATATACGACGGCACCGCCCATGGCAGGATCAGCAGCACGCGGTAGATCGCGCGCCCCCTGATCTTGCGATTGAGCAGCATCGCCAGCAGCAGCCCGATCAGGATGTGCGGGATGATGTTGAGCGAAGTCCACAGCACCGTCTGCCCGAAGATCGACCAGAAGTTGTACTGCGGCGTCGTCAGCACGGCGGTGTAGTTGTCGAAGACCGACGGGTAAAACGTGTACGTCGCCGCGATCACACGCTGACCGATCACGCGGGTGGTGTTCATCTGCGTTGCATCGGTGAAGCTGAGCAAAATACCGTTCAGCAGCGGGTAGAACACGAGGATCAACATGACCACGACAGCAGGCGCGATGAAGAAATAGGCGTAGCGCGCGTTCGGCGACGCCGAGAACGCCTCCGCCAGCACACTGCTGCCCGTGCGTCGCAAAAACACTTGCAGCAGCGCCAGCGCGGACGCCGCCACTGCCAACCACAAGCCGATCCCGATGATCCCGCTCAGGTTTTCAAACGCGCTGTTCTGCGAAAAGAACGCGGTGAAATGGAAGATCGCCATCACGCCGCCGAACGCGCCGAGGATCGGCGTGATCCAGCGCGCACTCGGACGCAGCAGCGCCCAAACCGCCGCGAACAGGTTGATCACCCCGCCGAGCAGGATGAGAAACAGCGATGTGACCTCATAACGCGGCGCACCGCGCGGGATTTCCGTCAGCAGCGATAAGCCGCTGTAGCTCACCGAGCCATCCGCGCCGCTGAACGTGAGCCACGGCAGCCCGAAGAATGCCAGCAGCATCACCAGCGCGATGCCCAGTTGCAGCACGTCCGGCAGAGAAAAAGAACTACGCTTTTGTTCCATTGAAAAAAGTCCTGATCGATAAACAAACAGAGATAGGTCAACGCGCGCTGACCTATCTCCGTGACTGTAGTTACGGGATCATTTTATTCCGAAGGAGCAGCCGGTTCGTTCGCCAGCAGCAGTTCCCACGCCGCCGCGACGTTGTCCATCGCCGTTTGAGCATCGGTTTCGCCGAGCATGAACGCGCTGTACTGGGGTCCAAATTCCGTGTAGATTTGACCGCCAGCAACCAGCACCGGGCGATTGCGCGCCACGTTCATCTGGGCGAGGAAGCCTTGCAGGATGGCATTTTCCGCCAGCGTCGGGTCTTCATACGCCGCGCGCAGAGTCGGGACGAGGTTCAGTTCCGACGCCAAGCGCACCTGATTCTCAACGCTGTTCAAGCAGCGGATGAGCGCCAGCGCTTCGTTCGGGTACGCGGAACCCGCGTAAACCGTGTATTCGTGACCACCCACCGGGGAGCCTTGCAGACCATCGGGACCTGCCGGGATCGCCGCGACGCCGAGGTTCGCGGGGTCGGCGAAGGCTTCGCCGCTCAGGATGTCGGAGGTCGCCCACGGCCCGATGATGTGGATCGCCGCGCGCCCTTCCTTGAAGGCGGTCATCGAGTTGCCATATTGGTTCGCGGGATCATAAGCGGGACCCACGACGCCGTCGTCCATCCACAGCTTGACCTGTTCCAGCGCCGCAATCGTGCCGGGGCTGTTCACGCCAATCGTGAAGGTGCCGTCTTCGTTGCCGGTGATCAGATCGCCACCGTACGCCCACATGAACGCTTGGAAGGCATATTCCGCCCACAGCGTCGCCATGCCGTAAACCGGGGCGTCAGCCGTGCCGGTAGCAGCAATCGCGCGGATCGCGGCGTCGAGTTCTTCCATCGTCGCCGGGGGGTTTTCCGGGTCGAGTCCAGCAGCTTCGAACATCGCCTTGTTGTAGACCATCGCGGGCGCGTCCGTCACCTGCGGCAAGCCCCACACACCACCGCCCCACGTATTGTAGTTGAACGGCGCATCAAGATAGCTTGCGGCTTCTTCTTCGGTCACCGGCTCGGCGAAGATGCTGGCGTCGGACAGGTCATACAAATAGCCGAGCGCAGCAAATTCGGGACCCCACGCGATTTCCGTGCGCAGGATGTCCGGCGCGTTGCCAGCCTGTGCCGCCGTGCGGTAATTGTTCTGAGCATCACTGAAAGGAACATATTCGTAATTCAACGTCACACCGACCGACGCGGCGCAGGTATTCGCAATTTCTTCGAACACCACACGCTCTTGATCATTCATCGTGTCCCAGTAGGTCAGCGTCGGCGTATCTTGTGCCTGTACACCGATGGCGAGGACGGCGAGAAGCACGAACAGCGAAAGAACGACGATCTTCTTCATGTTGGTCTTGCGCTCCTTAAATTAGGAAAAGCATTTCTAGTACTAGCGGTGTTCAGCCGCCATTCGGATAGTATAATGTTGCGTCAGGTTATTTCCAGCACGCGACTAGGCAATTTGCATAAACCTTGCAAAATTCCCCACCGATCCGCGCGCAATCGAATGTTCAGCTTCCCAGTTCTATTAAATCTGCCGCCTGCGCGTTGATCTGCGCCTGCTGCGCCGACTTCACACCGGGGATCACGGCGGTCACGGCGGGATGCCGCAAGCACCACGCGAGCGCCCACTGTGCCATCTCGACCCCGGCGGGCACTTCCTCCGCCTTGATCCGCTCGACTTCGGCAAGCTGCTGCTGAATTTCTTCGGGACTGCGCCGTGAGCGCACATCGTCGGTTTCGGTGAAGGTCGCGCCGGGGCGGTACTTGCCGCTCAAGAGTCCGCTGGCGAGCGGCACCCGTGCCAGCACGCCGAGGTCTTGCGCGCGGCACGCCGGGAAAATAACCGTTTCAGGATTGCGATCCAGCCGGTTGTAGACCACCTGAATCGTCTGCACGTTGAAAAGCGGAGCGTTCGCGACACTGGCGGCGTTCCGGTTATCGCTGATCGAAATGCCGAGATGCCGAATTTTCCCCGCCTGCACCTGCGCCTCGAGCATCGTCCACAGGCGATCATTGTAGGTCGCGTGCGCATCGCGATCCCCGTGCGCCTGATACACGTCGATATAATCCGTCTCCAGCGCGCGCAGCGAGTCTTCCAACTGCTGGCGCACTTCTTCCGGCGACCAGTGATCCGTCCGCTCGAACTTGTCGTGGAACTTGTGCCCGAATTTCGTGGCGATCACCCACCGGTCGCGCTGCCCCTTGATCGCCGCGCCGATCAGCCGTTCTGACAGATGATCGCCGTAGCATTCCGCCGTATCGATCAGGTTGATGCCTGCGTCCCCTGCCGCCCTGAGGATCGCCTCGACCTCTGCCGGGGTGAAGTCGATGCCCCACTCGCCGCCGAACTGCCACGCGCCCACGCCGATGACTGATACCTGTAAGCCAGTCTTGCCCAATCGCCGGTATTTCATGCCGTCCTCACTTCCGCATCCCTTGCCTCTACTTAAGGTACTCGAATCGCGCCGGTGGAATCAACTATGAGGAAATGATGAGAAGGGCTTGAGGTTCACGTTACGTGAACGCCTAGCATGAGGCAATTGCACAGCCAAAACAGGAGCACACGGACATGACCACAGATGATCTCACCTTAGTCCTCAGCGGTAACGGCAAAACCGGACGCCGCATCGTCGAGCGCCTACGCGCTGCCGATCACGCGGTGCGCGTCGGCTCACGCTCGGCACACCCCGCCTTCGACTGGGACAATCCCGCGACTTGGGTCGGCGCGCTGGCGGGCGTACAATCGGTCTATATCGCGTTTCAGCCGGATTTGGCAGTTCCCGGCGCAGCCGAGGCGATTCGCGCCTTTACCGCGCAAGCGGTCAGCAGCGGTGTGCAGCGCTTGGTGCTGCTCTCCGGTCGCGGCGAGGAACAGGCGCAGCAGTCGGAACGGATCGTTCAGGAAGCGGGCGCAGAGTGGACGATCATCCGCGCCAGTTGGTTCAACCAGAACTTCAGCGAGGGCTTCCTGCTCGACCTGATCGAGAGCGGCGAAATCGTCCTGCCGGTCGGCGATGTGCTCGAACCGTTCGTCGATG
>JACSRG010000468.1 GCA_014879865.1 Anaerolinea sp. | reverse complement strand
GACCTGCTGCCCGAAGAATTCACCCGCCCGGAGGTCAGCCGCGTGCTGATGCGCGGCGTCCGCGTGAAAGAGTAGTCCGATTTCGTGTGGGCTTAATGCGCTGCCTAGGGAGGGGAGAAAGAAAAAGCAGGGCTTGTCTCCCCTCTCCCCGCTTGCGTGGGTGAGGGGCAGGCGA
The DNA here is from genome assembly GCA_014879865.1 of Anaerolinea sp. GTDB lineage: Bacteria > Chloroflexota > Anaerolineae > Aggregatilineales > Phototrophicaceae > Flexifilum. The sequence goes on along the minus strand of JACSRG010000468.1, from coordinate 8,859 downwards.
GAATGTGACTTATCCATAAATACAAAGGAACTAATCCTTAGGGATGTTTGCGGGACAAGGCATGCCTTGTCCTCGATTCCTTCACGTATCTCTGCATCCAAACGAACTTGGTCGTCTGCCCTTAATTCCCCGCCAGCGCCTCTAGTTCTTCGCGCGTGTACGTGCTCAACCAGCCTAAATCCTGCGCGAAATATGCCTGCATCAGCGAACGGTACAACATGCCGGGTTGAGTCACATCGGGCACGTCAAGCGATGGCGTCAAGCCTTCGACGATCTGCGCGGCGGTCGCCCGCGGCGTCGTGATCAGCACCCGCACCACAAACTGATCCTCGACCGGGACGACATCCACCTCGACGGTATCGACCAGATAACCAGCCCAGAGATCGAGCAGCGGGCGGCGATAGAAGAGACTTACGTAGCTCTCGATGCGCGCCGGCAGAAGCGCCGCTGCCTGCGCGGCGTCCGCCTCGGTCTGGTAGACGAGGATCAGCGCGCCGATCTGGTGGGTGTCATTGACGAGATCGGCGAGCATGAACAGATCGAACACGGGCAGCGTTTCGTAGCCCGCATCCAGCATCGCCCGGATCGCTGCCGGACGCTGTGTCAGCGTGAGCCGGGGACTGAGGGAGGGAGAGTCAAAATTGTACAGCGGTGTACCAGAGACGAGCAAAGCTTGCAGCAGCGTCCCCTTGCCGCTGACGCCGAGCGCCGCCGCGCGAACAAACGGATCGGCGGTGAGCGACTGCGTGTCGCCGGTTACAGCAGCTTGAACGATCTGCAAATCAGAAAACTGGTTCGCGCCGATCATGCGCCCCGGCATGAACAGCATTCCCCACTGCCGCCCCAAATCGCCGCCGAAGAGGTTAGCGGGATCGGCTTCGCGGGCGTTCGTCCGGCTGCTGTTCTCACAGCCGACCGCACCGCACCATAGTTCGACTGCGCCGTCGGATGCCTGTAGGCTGTAACCACGCCGGGTGTGGGCAGCGCGCACCGCGTCCATGTCGAAATCACCTTCAACAAGGGTGACAGTGTTGGGAGGAAGTCCTGAAACAGCCATGCGGTCGATCTCGAACACGTCAATGCCAAGCGATTCTGGCAGGTCACCATAATTGGACATCGAGGTGCGCAGCAGCGGCGTTTGCATCAAGCTGAACACTTTCCACCACACCGCCAGCGGGATGTTACTGTAGTCGCGCGCGCTGTAGAAGGCGTCGAACTCGTCCCAATCTGCCGGGCGGCGCGCATCGGGGTAGGCGCGTTCAATCGCGCCGAAATCGTTGAAGTACAAATCGCCGCTGCTGTCCTGCGGCAGCAGATCAAGCAGGTCGAGCAGCGGCGATTCGGACACTTGGGCAAACGTAACGGAACTGATGGTCAGGACGAGCAGAGCGAGAACGATCAGACGGATAGGTTTCATGACTGCAAACATCCTTGAGTGCGCAAGCTAATTCCCCGCGAGTGCCTCGATTTGTTCGCGCGACGCGGTAGACAGCCAGCCGAGATCGCGCGTGGCGTACCCGCGTACGAAAATCCGGTACAGCAGCCCCGGCGCGGTGACTTCCGGCAAATCGCTCAGGTCAGCCTGCGGCGAGAGCTGGACGATCTCTTCCGGCGTGGCAAGGCGCGTGGCGAACGTCACACGCACGGCGAATGCGCCTTCCAGCGGCACGACTTCTGCCGTCACGGGCGCGACGTAGAAATCTTCGAGCAGGTCGGCAAACGGACGCCGGTTGGCAAGGCTCTCATACTCCGCGATGCGCTCCGGCACGATGCGCGCCGCTTCGGTGGCGTCGGTTTCATCCGTGTAAATCAGCACGACTTGCAGCATTTGCTTGGACTCGTTGACCACATCGGCGGCTAACACGGCGTCATACTGCGGCAGCGTCTCGAAGTCTTGATCGAGAAGCCGCGCGTAAGCCTCCGCGAGCACGGCGGCGTCAGCTCCGAACGGGAAGAGCAGCAGCGGATCGGCGAATTGTTCCAGCGCATCGGGCGACAGGATCGTCGCTTGCAGCACCACGCCCTGATCGGCGACCGCGCCGACTGCCGCACGGTAAAGGCTGTTCTCCGCGAGGCTCGCTTGATCGCCCGCCAGCGTCGCTTCGACTTGCTGAAGACTCGCAAACTGGTTCGCGCCGATCATCAGATCGGACGAGATCAGCCGCGCCCACTGCCGCCCCAAGTCACCGCCGAATATGTCCGCTACATCGCGCAATTGCAAATTCATTTGATCGCTGTTCTCGCAGCCGACCTCGCCGCACCACAGTTCGAGATCGGTGCCGGTGGCTTCCGGCGTGAAATTGCGCGCCGTCAGCGCAGCCTGAATGGCGGCGAGATCAAAGTCGCCCGCCAGATAGTAGACCTGCTGCGGCGGAAAACCATCGTACACCACCCGGTCGATCTGGAAGACGTCGATGCCCATCACCTCTGGCATCCTGTCATACTCCGTGAAGTAGAGGAGGGCTTCGCTGTTGAAGTTCGAGAACACGCGCCACCAGACAGTCGAGGCGAGCAAATCTTCGCCGCTGCTGTCGCGCCACGCCGCGTATTCTGCCCAGTTCGCCGGGGCTTGCGCGGCGGGATACGCCTGTTCGATGGCGGCGAAGTCGGCGTAGAACAGGTCGCCGTGCGGCGCGTCCGGCACAAGCGCCAGCAGGTCCAAGAGCGGCGAGTCGGTGGTCTGGGCGAAGGTCAGCGAGGAGGAAGCGAGGAGGATCACGATGAACAGGACGGTGCGAATCAGTTTCATAGGTGAATTTTGCCTTTCGTGTGCGCACACAGGTGCGCCGCCAACTTCCATCTTTTTCGGGAATCAGGAGGAGTTTTTAACGAAGATTCTGGTCGTATTGCAAGACTTTCGGCATAGTCTCCCTCTGCCTCTACGAATGCAGCATTCAAGTAATCTCTCGAAAGAAATCCAATCAGAGAACGGCAGTCGTAGGGGTAAGGCGTACCGATAAATGCCTAGAATAACGTGAAATGGCATTTCAAACCTCACCCCCCTGCCCCCTCTCCAAGTGGCATTGAGGACAGGACACTTTTAACAATCTAAGTCGGTTGTAGGGACGCGCAAGGCAACCGAAGGTTGCACCGCGTCCGCCGTGTGACGCTTGCAGCGGACGCCCCATTGGGCGTCCCTACGCTGACTGTTTCCCCCTCCATTAAGGTGCGCGAATATTAAAACTGTCCCGTCTTCAACCATGTGGCGAGGTTAGCGCTTCACGTTATTCTACTGAGCTGCCGGCACACCTCGTCCTGCATCAGCCGCCGACCGCTTCGCCCGCCTCCAAGCTGATGCCGTCCGGCACGGGGTAGGCGTCCGCTGTGCGCCATGTGAACGTCTCGGCGTCATGGGCAAAGCCGGAGCGCATGAACGTGTCGAGGGTCGGCTTGTTCTTCGCCGTCGGCACATACGTCGCCGTGACCTGTTCCAGCCCCGCCACCCGCGCCTGTTCGACCACGTACGCCAGCATCGTCTCTTCGACCTTGCGCCCCATCACGCGGCAGCTTAACACGTAATCGCGGATGATCCCGGCGTCGCTCTCCAAGCTGATCAGCCCGGTCAAGCCGAGGTCGCCGAACTTGTCGCGGACGCTGACCGTCCACAGCGCGTGCCCCGGCGCGGATGCCCACGCCAGCAGTTCGGCGTCGGTCATGCGGCGCGTCGAGAGGTTGAGCTGGTTGGTTTTGTTGAACAACTGCGCCGCGCGCGGGAGCGTGCTGGCGGTCAGCGGCGCGATAGTCACCACCACGCCGAGCGTTTGCAGCCACGCATCCAGCGACCCGATCTCCGTCTTGAGCGCCGTCCGCTGCCGGTCGGTGACGTACATCTTGGTGCGTTCGGCGTCTTCGGCGGTCAGCGCGGGGGCGTCGAAGACGTTCAGGCTCAACAGCGTCTTGACGTAGAGCATCGGGTCTTCGGGCAGGTCGGGGACGAGCACGCCGGGCAGCATTTCGCGCACGCGCGCCCGTTCGACCGGGTTATCGTCCAAGAAGACCGCCGCGTCCATGCCGAGGTTGAGGTCGGCGACCAGATCGGCGACATTCTGCGCCTTGTCGTTCCAGTTGATCTTCCACCCGGCGAAGTCGTCGGCGCGCAGCACCATTTCAGGGTGCTGGCGGATCGCTTCCAGCGCGACTGATTCCTCATTCTTGCTGACGACGCCGAGGATGATCCCGCGCCGCGTCAGCGCTTTGAGCGTCCGCTGGAAATCGACAAACGCCTCGCCGAGCGGATCATGCCCGCCGAGGTTCAAATTCTCCCAGCCAACATCGCCGACCACGCCGCCCCACAGCGTATTGTCGAGGTCGAGCACGATCAGCTTTTTGCGCTTGCCGCCGATCCCGACGAGCGCCGACTTGATCGTCTTGATCGCCGCCATGAATACGTCGCTGCCGAAGGCGACCTTCGCCATGTACCACGCCTTCGGCTGGTAGGCATTCCGGCTCGCTTCGACCCATTTCGCCGTGTTGAGCAGGTAGACATTCGGCTGATCGCGCAGCGCTTCCGACAGGCGTAAGTTCATACGCATGAGCGTGTTGCCGATGCCGATCTCGTCGCGCAGATCGAGCACGCCCAAGCCCTCGTGATACGTCGGCAGCGTCCAGATCGGCACGAACACGCTGTTGACCCGGCGCGCGGCAGCGGCGATCTGCGCGGCGAAGAAATCGACTTCCGCGAGGATGTCTTCGAGCGGCACGCGCTCGAAGTCCAGCAGGCGGCGGAAACCGGCGATCACGCCGTCGGGGCGCGTCCAGATCACCGCGCAGTCGGGCGGGCTGCCGTCCGCCGTCGTCCACGTCGGGTGATCGGGATTCATCAGAATTTGCGCCACCTGACCATAGGGCGGCGCGTCGGCGTGGACGAGCGGCGCGCTCTCGTCGTTGCTGAGCAGGTTGGCGAATGTGCCGAGGTTGAAATCGCCGATCAGCGCGGCGTTAAAACGCTTCGTGTCCATTCGTTTGCCCTTCTAGCTGTCCGGTGATGTAGTCCGCCAGCGTGCCTACCGAGCGGAACGGGTTGGTTTCCGACTTCGCGGCGACCTTGTCCGCGATGCTGATCGCCACGCCGAATTCGTCCGCGACGCTGTCCTCGGTGGCGAGGATCAAGTTGACGAACGCCAGCGAGTCCAGCACGCCGGATTTGGTGTACAGCGCCGTTTCCGGCGTCTTGCTCAACTTCTTGTCCGCCGGAAGCTGGCGGTTGATTTCGTCAATCGCCCGGTAAATCGCATTCAACACGCGTTCCTGTTCGACCATCGCTTACTCTCCCTTGTCTCGTGGTAACATGACGAGCCGCTGCTGCGGCACGACCACCGTCATTTCCGGCACATCCTCGCGGATGACCGCGCCCGCGCCGATCACGCTCCCGCGACCGATGCGCACGCCGTCCTGAATCAGCGCGCCCGCGCCGATCCACACGTCATCCTCGACGATCACCGCGCCTTTGGAATACAAGCCCTGCTTGACCATCGGCGTGTTCACGTCGTCGGTGCGATAGCGCCCGCCGCCGAAATAACACTGCCCGGAGATCAGCACATGGCTGCCGATCACGACTCCACCAACCGAGGCGATCTGCGTCTGGCTGCCAATCGTCGTGTGATCGCCGATGCGGATGCCGCCGCCGCCTTTGCACTGCAAGATCGTGTCGCGGGCGATCAGTACATCGCTGCCGATCACGATACCCGTGTCGCCGCTGCCTTTCGCGTCGAGCAGACACCCGTCGTCAATGCCGACGCGCTCCCCGACGCTGATCCGGTGCGGGTGGCGCAGTACGATATCGCGTCCCCAGATCGCGCTGCTGCCCACCGTCGCCAGCAGCGACCGGTAGTAGACTTTGCGCAGCGCCAAGCCCGCCGCCCCCGGCAGCCAGCTTAACAGGGTAGACCCGATCTCGTAGCGGATGAGCGCCGCCCACCCCGGTTCGCCGACGTAAAACTCACCATAGCGCTTGAACGCCGATGAGCTGCTGTGGATGTCCTCCAACACCTGCTCTTTAGGGAGCGTCTGTTGTGCTTGCATGGTCAAAACTCCGTTCGACTAGTGCGTCGCCAGTGCGTCGCTGCTGCGCCGTGACCCGTTCCGTGTCGCGCCGCAAATTCATTTGCAGATAGAACAACCCGCCGAGCAGTGCGGCGAACAACGTAATCACGCGGATCGTGAGCATCGCCGACAGCCCGACCGAATCCGGCACCCCGATCAACGGGAACAACAGCACATACGACCATTCTTGCAGCCCGATCCCGTTGAACGAGATCGGAATCATGGCGATGACCATCGTCAGCGGGACGATGAACGCCATATCCAGCAGGTTGATCGGCTGGTGAAAGGCTTGGGCGGTCAGCCACACGTAGACAATCGCGCCGCCGTTGAACAGGATTGACCAGACTGCCGCCGAGCGCAGCGCCGCCGGTTTGCCCCGAAAAGACAGCAGCGCTTTTTGAAACTTTCCGAATTTGACGATGTACTTCTGGAGTGGTTTCGGGCTGAGGCGTTCCACTAAATTCAGCACGCGCACGTCGATCACCATCCACACCACGCCGATCAAGCCGAAGATGCCCGCCGCCAGCGCCGCGACGAGCAGCGCGTTTTCGGCGACCCACAGATGCGTGAGCAGCGCGATCACCGCGAAGGCGACCAGCACGATGAAACCGCTCACGCGCTCGACGAAGACCGCCGCCAAGCTCCCCGCCGGGTCGCCCGTGACCTTGCCGATCTCGTAGGTGCGCACGACATCGCCGCCGACGTTGGACGGCAAAAAGTTGTTGAAGAACGAGCCGACGTGATACAGCTTGAATAGATACCAGAACGACAGCCGGTGATTTTGCGCGGCAAGCAAAGCCTGTACTTTATAGACCCCCGGCAGGATCAACAACTGCGCCCACAAAAACGCAAGCAGCAGATAAACCGGGTCTGCGCCGCCCAGTGTGGACAGCAGTTTCTCGATGCCGACCTCGGAGAGCACGAGGACGAGCAAAATCACGGTCACGCTGATAGTGAGTATGGTCAGAAGTCGTTTTCGCAAGTTCCCCTACCCCAAAACTGTCCGTTACGATTGGCATTCTCAGGGAAACCTCCTTGCACGGTGCTATCATGCGCTTGCGCGCACTTCGGTTTTAGCGACTGTGACCATCCCCTGCTGCGCGCGCAGCAGCCACACCTTGAGCGCTTCCTTCGACTCGCCGACTACGAACAGGCGATACCACAGTTCCATGTTGAGCAGCAGCCACAGCCGGTAATTGTGATCGACCGCGCCGCTGGCATGTTCTTGCAGCAGCGCGCGCATCGCGTCCGCGCGGAAGTAGCCCGCCTGCGCCAACCGTGACTCGCAGAACAGCCGATCCGTCAGCGCCAGCAGATCGGTCTTGAACCAGTACGCCAGCGGGAAGCTGAATCCGCGCTTGGGGCGTTCAACCAGTGCTTCGGGCAGGTAGCGCCGCGATACTTCGCGCAAGGCGTGCTTGAGGTGGCGACCTTTCAGCTTGAGGCTGGCGGGCATCGTCGCGATGAACTCGCCCAACTGGTGATCGACATACGGCGAACGTCCTTCGAGGCTGTGCGCCATCGTCATGCGATCCCCGACCATCAGCAGGTGATCGGCGAGGCGGGTTTTCACGTCCGTGAACAGCATCTTGTCGATGGGATCACTGGCATTCGGCAGGTCAAAGTAGCGCGCCAGCAGGCTCACCGAGTCGCTGTTGCCCACCTGATCCCAGAGTAAACTGCTGTAGAGCGCCTGCTTGTGGGCGTAACCGAAGCGGAGGAAGCTGGCGCTCTGGGCGTAGCGTTCGCCCGCGCTGCTGTCCGACATGGCGACCAGCCAGCGCAGTTTCGCCACGCGGTTGTTGTAGCTGAAGTTATCCGGCAGACGCTTGATCAGCGGCTCGACCAGATGCGCCCGCAGCGCGCCGGGGAGGAGACAGTACAGGTCAACCAGTTGGTTGCCGAGATAGCGATCATACCCGGCGAACATCTCGTCACCGCCATCGCCGCCGAGCACGACTTTGACATGCTGGCTGGCGAGCTTCGACACCGAGTACACGCCGAAGGCGAACGGATCGACCGGCTCTTCCATAAAATGCAGCATGTCGGGGAGCTGCGTCACAAGGTTCGGCTCGACCACGTACTCATGGTGATCGGTCTTGTACTGCTGCGCGACCATCCGCGCATACGGCAGTTCGTTGAAGTCGTCTTCGCGCACGCCGATGGAGAACGTCTTGATCGGGGTGGGCGAGTGCGTCGCCATGATCGCCGTGATCAGCGACGAGTCGATTCCGCCGCTCAGGAACGCGCCGAGCGGCACATCGCTGATCATGTGGCTCTGGATCGTCTCGACCAGCCGACCGTGCAGTTCGTCGATCAGTTCGGCTTCCGTGCCTTCGCGTTTGGGTTCGTAATTCAACTCCCAGTAGCGGCGGATCGAGACTTCGCCTTCCTCGAACAACAGCCAATGTCCGGCGGGCAGCTTGTGAATCCCGGCGAACAGCGTTTCTTCTGCGGGGATGCAGCGCAGCGACAGCAGGTGATTCATCCCCGCCGGGTTGAGTTCCCGCGTGACGCCATCCGCGAACAGCGCTTTCATCTCCGACGCAAAGCGGAACGACGCTGGCGTGTGCTGGTAATACAGGTGCTTCTGTCCCATCGGGTCACGCGCCAGCAGCAGACGCCGCCGCGTGTCGTCCCAGATGGCGAAGGTGAACATCCCGCGCAGGCGCTTGATCGCGTCTACGCCGTACTGTTCGTACAGGTGGACGATCACTTCGGTGTCGCTGTTCGTCCGAAAGCGATGCCCCAAGTCGATCAGGTCACGGCGCAGCGCGGGATAGTTGTAGATTTCCCCGTTGAACACGATCCAGATGG
>JACSRG010000296.1 GCA_014879865.1 Anaerolinea sp. | reverse complement strand
ATGATCACGAAGGACTTGAGCATCATCCGCAATGGGCTCAAGCTCGAAGTAATTTCGTCGCCGGATGGATACTACTTCGAGAAGACGCCAACGTTGCCTGCGCTTCAGTATAGTTTTTCGGAGGCGCTTGCGCTACTCACGGCGGTGCAATCGGCTCAACAGATGGGTAGCACCAGTCCCGACCTTTCGGCAGCAGTTGCACGGCTAGAAGCGCTCTTTCCAGAAGATTTCGGCCCTTTACTGGGACAGATCAAACGACCTGCGACTGTCACTGCGCACGGGCAACACCGCCAACAGATGTTGGCACTGCTCAATCGAGCGTTACTATCGCAGCATAAGGTGGAGATAGTGTATGAAACGGCGTCGCGGGGCGGCGACATGACTCAGCGAATCGTGAGACCCTATGCCGTCATGCCTTATGTTCGATCCTGGCAGTTAGTAGCCTATTGCGAAATGCGCCAGACCGTGCGGATGTTCAAACTGGATCGAATCCAACATGCAAGGATTCTGGATGAGTGCTATGCGATTCCAGAGAGTTTTAACCTGGATAGCTACATGGGCAATACATGGGGACTTCTGCGTGGAGACCCACAGGAAACGGAAGATGTTGAATTATGTTTTGACGCCGAAGCGGGGCGGTGGGTTGCTGAAGAAGACTGGCATCCGACGCAACAGGTGGAGCATCTTGACGATGGGCGTATGCTCTTTCGCGTCAGGATCGTTGTCACTTCCGAATTTGTGAAATGGGTGCTTCGTTATGGCAGTCAGGTGCGGGTCGAGCAACCCGCTCATCTGCGCCAGACAATCCACAGTGAACATATCCGTGCGGCAAATCTGAATCGCTAACCCTGAAAGGCGCCCTCATGCCCGATTATTACGCACACTCCAAGAATCAAAACCAAGTCAGGCAAGGGCTGCTTGAACACCTGCGTGCTGTCGCTGATGCTGCCTGTAGCTTTGCGGCGCCGTTCAGTGCCACAGAGTTGGCATACTATGCTGGCATCTGGCACGACATCGGCAAGTTTCACCCTGATTTCCAGGCTTACCTGCTCAGGGCGGAGGCTGAACCGGAAAAGAAGCAGCGCGGTCCCGACCATAAGGCGGCTGGGGTGCGACTTGCGCTGGAGCAGCGCGTTGATCCCCTGATGCTGGCGCTGCAAGGGCATCACGGTGGGCTTCACAATCTTACCGACATGAAGCGATGGTTCAACGAAAAGCGTGGTGCAACGGAAGAGGCCATTGCTGTTGCGCGCATGTTAATCCCGGACTTGGTTCCTCGCACACTACTCGGCTTCCCGCCATACACCAAAAATGAGCGTTCGACAGAATTCTTCTTGCGCATGTTGTTTTCGACATTGGTGGACGCTGATTTCCTGGACACAGAGAACCACTTTGCAGTAGAGGCGGCTGCGCAACGGGGAACTGATTCCTCCATTGACGAACTGTGGCGACGCTTCGAGGCAAACCAAGAACTACGTCTGCGCACAGCGGAAGATACCCCGGTCAATCGCATCCGTGCCGAAATCTACCGTGCCTGTCTGGATGCAGCGGTACTGCCGCCCGGTTTCTTCCGGCTACCAGTGCCAACGGGCGGCGGCAAGACCATCTCCGGCATGGCGTTCGGCCTACGTCATGCGCAGTTGCACGGCTTGCAGCGCATCATCGTTGCTGTACCATACCTGACCATCACGCAGCAGACGACAGGTGTTTACCGGGGTATTTTTGACGGCGCAGATGACCTGCACTCGCCTGTGCTTGAGCATCACAGCGCGGCAGGCGAAAGCAAAGCCGACGAAGATGAATACGACACCGGCGAAATCTGGCGACGATTGGCGGCGGAAAACTGGGATGCGCCGATCATTGTCACGACTACCGTTCAACTTTTTGAGAGCATGTTCGCCAACAGCACAAGCCGCTGTCGCAAACTACATCGGTTAGCGGGCAGCGTAATCGTTTTGGACGAAGCCCAGACGTTGCCCATCCATCTGCTTGACCCGATCCTGGATGGCTTGCAGGAATTGTGCACAAACTACGGCGCAAGCGTCGTGCTGTCTACAGCGACACAGCCAGCCTATGAGGCTGTCCCTATCTTCAACCGCGTGCAAGCGCGGGAAATCGTGCCTGACCCGGCACGCTATTTTGCTGCGCTGAAACGGGTCAATTACGACTGGCGACTGGACGCGCCGCTTTCATGGTCAGCGGTAGCGGAAATGCTGCGCGCCGAAACGCAGGTGCTGTGCGTGGTGAACACCAAGCAAAGCGCCCTGGACTTGCTGACTGCACTGGACGATCCGAACGCCCTGCACCTTTCGACGCTGCTATGCGGCGCGCATCGGACGCAGGTCATTGCTGAGGTGAAGCGCCGGCTGCGCGCCGGCGAACCGTGCCGTCTTGTGACGACGCAGGTGGTGGAAGCGGGCGTTGACCTTGACTTCCCGGTGGTCATGCGGGCATTGGCTCCTTTGGACAGCATTATTCAGGCGGCGGGGCGCGCCAACCGTGAAGGTCGCTTGGAACGTGGGCGCGTCATCGTCTTTCAGCCGGAAGAGGGCAAACTGCCGGGCAAGGATTACGAACGCGCCACGATCATCACGCGCAAGGTGCTGGGCATGGGCTTCACTGACCTGGATGATCCGGCTGTGACGCGGGAATACTTTGCCCAACTGTACGCCGTGAACGAAACCGACCGCAAGCAGGTTCAAGACGCGCGTAAGGGGCTTGACTACCCGGAGACGGCAAAGCGGTTCCGTATGATTGAAGATGACACCCTGAGCGTTGTCGCGCCGTTCGGTAACGAAGACGACCGGACGCAGGTTGAAGCACTGTGGCAGGCAGTCGAGGGGCGCTGGGGCAATATGCGCCAGGTCATGCGCCAGTTGCAGCCATACACCGTTTCTGTGTATCGGTATCAAGCGCAGAAGTACGAACAGAAGGGATGGATTCAGATGTCTGCTGTCTTGCCTGACCTGGGCTACTGGCTGGGGCGGTATGATTCTGTCTGCGGCCTTGTAGCCGGCGATATGCGAGCAGACAACCTAATTTTCTGATTCATTTTTCAGGTAGACGATAGTCCCCAGAAGTCGAAAGAAAGGAGTAGTAACGCCTATGAGTGCAAGGTATCCGCCCGTCGAAGTGTTGGTGTGGGGCGAGTATGCGTGCTTCACGCGGCCCGAAATGAAAGTGGAACGGGTCACTTACCCCGTTATGACCCCATCCGCTGCGCGTGGTGTGCTGGAAGCCATCTTCTGGAAGCCAGAATTTGTCTGGCGCGTCGAAGAAGTTTGGGTGCTCAAGCCCATCCGCTATGCGTCCATTCTGCGCAACGAGGTGAATACGCGGCAGAGTGAGCGGGCGGCCAAAGCCTGGGCCAAAAGTGGGGGCGGGTTTGTGGCGGCTGAAGATCGGGCGCAGCGGCATACTCTGGCCCTGCGCAATGTAGCCTATGTCATCCGTGCGCAGATCGAACTGCACCCTCACGCCGACTCTGAACCGGCCAAATACCGTGACCAGTTTCGACGGCGCGTGGAAGAAGGGCGCTGCTTTCAGCGCCCCTACTTCGGCTGTCGCGAGTTTGCCGTCCACTTCAGTCGGCCAGCGGGTGATGAACGGCCAATCGACCTGACTGATGACCTTGGCTCCATGCTCTTTGACCTGGACTACACCGAAGACGGTTCTGGGCGCGGCGTACCGCGCTTTTTCCAAGCACGGATTGAGGGTGGCGTGCTGCGCGTGCCGCAGCCGACTGCGAGAGTAGACAGCTCTGGCGCTGGTCAGGCGCACGGCGGCGAGACACCAACTCAGCCGAGACACTGGCAAGAAAGTGGGGTGTGAGATGTTGTTGCAGCGACTTGTAGACTATGCGGCAACGCTGGAAAAACCACTTCCTATGGGTTATGGCATGGCGTCCGTGCGCTATGAGATTCACCTGGACGGGGACGGGCACTTGGAAATGCCGGAACCGATTGACCTTGCCACGAAGGAGAACAAGTTTGGGCAGAGGCGCCCAGTGCCGCAGGTGAGACGTTCAGGGACAAAACCGCCGCCCATTCTGCTTGCCGATCACGCCGAGTATACGCTGGGGCTAGCGCGCAAGCCAGAGGATACAAGTAAAGCGGCCGGTCGCCAACAAGAATACCTGCAACTCTTGGCGCAATGCGTTGAAGCGACGGGCAATCCAGTGGTGGCTTCGGTCTACGAATTCCTTGCGCATGACCCAGTGGCACAGTTGCATATACCCGCTGACTTCGAGCCTAGCGGCAATATCGAATTCCGCGTAAACGGGCGCTTGGCGACAGAGGAAGCGGACGTGCGCCGCTTCTGGGGTAAGCGCAACCAGCCGGATGGGGACTTGATGCAGTGCATTGTGTGCAATGAACAGAAACCTGCACTTGACACACTTTCTGGAGTGATCAAAGGAATTCCGGGGGGCAATGCAACGGGCACGGCGCTCATCACGGCAAACGAAGACGCCTTTCTATCCTATGGACTAACGCAGTCCAAGATCTCTCCGATCTGTTTGGAATGTGCTGACCAGTTCATGAAGGGATTGAACGCCCTAATTGCAAATCGCAGTCATAGTCTGCGAATCCAAGACACGGTTTATCTGTTCTGGACCAAGGAAGATGTGGGCTTCTCCATCGCCGGCTGGTTTGACGCCCCCGACCCCAACCAAGTGCGCGAACTAATCAATTCTGTGCGCACAGGCAAACACGACCCAAGCGTAGACGCCGTGCCGTTCTACGCTCTAGCGCTGACCGCCAACAATGCCCGTGCCGTCGTGCGCGACTGGGTTGATACGACGCTTGGGCAGGTGAAGGCATCGCTCGGCATATGGTTCGCGCAACAGGCTATTGTTGGGCCGTATGGCGAGGACCCTGCGCCGCTTGGGATCTACGCACTGGCGGCGTCTACCGTGCGCGACCCCAAGAAGGAACTGACCAGCCTCACGGTCACAACACTGCTGCGTTCGGCGTTGGCGGGCACTCCGCCTCCTGACCGGCTGCTGCAACAGGTAGTGCGCCGTTGTCAGGTAGAACAAGAAGTCACCCGCCCACGTGCAGCCCTTATGAAACTCGTGCTGTCAAGTCAATCCCCAACTCAGGAGGACACAATGATCGAACTGCAACCTGACCATCCCGAATCGGCCTATCACTGTGGGCGGTTGCTGGCGGTACTGGAAATCATCCAGCGCCGGTCGGCAGACGGACAACTGAATACGACGCTCGTAGACCGCTTCTATGGTACGGCATCCAGCGCACCTGCATCGGTCTTTGGTACGCTGATTCGGGGCGCGCAGCCGCACATCTCGAAGCTGCGCAAGAACAAACCTGGACTGGCCGTGCGGCTGGAACAGGAAATGGAAGACGTGCTTGGGGCGCTCTCGACGTTTCCGCCAATCTTGACGGCGAAACAGCAGGCGTTGTTTGCCCTGGGCTATTATCACCAGCGGGCGTTCAGCCGTGCGCAAGCGCAAACTGCGCAGTTAAGGCGGGCCAACGCCAATGCTGCACCGGACACCGATGGCACCGACACCCTATCAGACGAGGAGGCTTTCCAATGACAATCCCTGTTTACCATGACACTGCGCGCCGGCATGACTTTGTGCTGCTGTTTGACGTGAGCGACGGTAATCCGAACGGCGATCCTGACGCCGGGAACCTGCCGCGCATCGACCCGGAAACCATGCAGGGTCTTGTGACCGATGTGGCCATCAAGCGCAAGGTGCGTGATTGGGTTCACGCGCTCAAGGGGGACGAGGCACGGTACAAGATCTATGTGTTGGGCGACGGCGAAGCGCTGAACAGCAAGCATCAGCGGGCATACACCGCACTGAATATGGAGTCGTTGGGCAAGAAACAGCCACCTGGTGACATCAACAGAGCGCGTGCCTGGATGTGCGAAAACTTCTTTGACGTGCGCACCTTTGGCGCGGTGATGACAACCGGCGTCAACGCCGGGCAGGTGCGTGGTCCGGTGCAACTGACCTTTGCTCGTTCCATTGACCAAATCACACCGCTTGACGTAAGCATCACGCGTGTGGCCGTGACGAAGCCAGAGGACGCGGAGATATCCATCGCCGATGATGGCACCGCAAAGGGCAAAACTACGGAAATGGGGCGCAAGGCCATTGTCCCTTACGGGCTGTACCGCGTCAGCGGCTTCTTCAACCCGCACTTTGCGAAACAGACCGGTTTCAACAACGATGATCTGGCACTGGTCTGGCAGGCGCTCATGCTCATGTGGGACTTTGATCGTTCTGCGGCGCGTGGCTTGATGACCTGCCGCGGCCTCTACATTTTCTCGCACACGAGTCCATTGGGTGACGCGCCAGCGCATCAGTTGCTTGAGCGGGTGAATATCAAGCGATGCGAAGGCGTGGCGGTGCCGCGGACATTCGGTGACTACGAAGTCTCGGTCAACACAGCGGGGTTGCCTGCGACCGTGACGATTGAAACGCTCTTGGGATGAGCGACAACGGTTTGACGCCCAACACTGACGTGGACGATCCGGTTGAAGTGCTGATCTCTGCCATCGAGCACTACAGCTACTGTCCGCGTCAGTGCGGGCTGATTCACGTTGAACAGAGTTACGCCGACAACCGCTTCACGGTGCGCGGCGACTACGCCCATGAACGAGTGGACAGCGGAGAAGTGGTTGCAGCATCAGATGTGACTGTGCGCCGCAGCATTCCGCTCTGGTCAGAGACGTATGGGCTGCGCGGCAAGTCAGATGTCGTGGAATTCCGTCCCGACGGGCCGTACCCAATCGAATACAAGGTTGGCGGCAGACGGCGTGATGAACATGCTGACCTGCAACTGTGTGCACAGGCGCTATGCCTGGAAGAAATGCTAGGTGTACATGTGCATCACGGAGCGATCTACCACCATGACCTGCGCCGACGCGTCGAGGTAGCGTTTGACGACCAACTGCGCAACCAGACTGTCACGGTGGTAGAGGCGATTCGTTCAATGCTGCAAGCGCAGCAGCTACCAGAAGCAGTCAACGACGCCCGTTGTCGCAATTGCTCGCTGCTTGACATCTGCTTGCCCGATGTAGTGACGAGTCCAAACCGGATACTCGGTTTGCATGTGGCTTTGTACCAGATTGCGGACGTGCGGGATGTTGACGACTGGTAGGGGGTGCTACATTGAACGAACTTCTGAACGTGTTGTACGTCCAGACGCAGGGCGCGGTGCTGCATCTTGACCATGACACAGTGCGCATTGCCGTCGAAGGGCACACAAAACTACGTGTGCCCTTGATCCGGCTGCAAGGCATCGTGGTCTTTGGCCAGGTCACGCTAACACCATTCCTGATCCACCGTTGCGCAGACGACGGGTGTGAACTGGTGTGGATGACGGGGTACGGTCGCTTCAAGGCGCAGTTGGCAGGGCCAGTTACAGGTAATGTGCTGCTCCGTCGCGCCCAGCATCTTGCGTTGTCCGATGCACAGCGGACGCTGGCGTTGGCGCGGCAGTTTGTCGCATCAAAGCTGCAAAACAGCCGGATCCAGCTTCTCCGCTCTGCACGAGACACGCGTGTGGACGTAGACCAGGAGGCGCTAAACGGTGCGGCCAACGACCTGATTCCAATTCTTGAGCGATTGCCGGACTGTGCTGATTTGAATCAACTGCGCGGAGCGGAAGGTGAAGCGGCGCGCATCTACTTCGGCGTCTTTCAGAATATGATTCGCGTTTCACGCGTCGTGTTTCCCTTCCGAGGGCGGTCGCGTCGCCCACCGCAGGATAATGTCAACGCCGTGCTATCGTTCCTTTATTCGCTGATAACGGGCGAATGTGTTGCGGCGCTGTCTGGTGTAGGGCTTGACCCACAGATTGGTTTCTTGCATGTTCTGCGTCCAGGACGCCCGGCCTTGGCGCTTGACCTGTCGGAGGAACTACGGGCAGCGTTTGCTGATCGGCTGGCTTTGACGCTCATCAACCGTGGTCAGTTGCAGGCGAAACACTTCGAGAGCGTGCCGGGCGGCGGCGTTTATCTGACAGAGGACGGTCGGCGCGTCGTGCTTGCGGCGTATCAGGAACGCAAAGAAGCGAAAATCGAGCATCGAGTGTTGAAGCAGAAGATACCGCTTGGTCTTGTGCCGCATATTCAGGCGCGTCTCATTGCTCGCTACTTGCGCGGCGATCTGGAGCACTACATACCGTTCGTCTATCGATAGGGGATGTGTCGTGGACTTGCTTGTGGCTTACGACGTACAGACAACCGACAGAGCAGGGCAACGTCGCTTGCGCAAAGTGGCGCAGGCTTGCCACGCGTATGGGCAACGGGTGCAAAATTCGGTCTTCGAGTGCGAGGTGAACGATACGCAGTATGAACAACTAGTGCATCGATTGCAGCGGATCATCGATGAAAACGAAGATAGCCTGCGTATCTACCGTCTGCGCGAACCGAAGGAGAGTCACGTGGACGTATATGGAAGACGTCTAACGCATGACTTGGGGGCGCTGCTTGTCATCTAGGTGCGAACCCGAAGCGATCATGAAAATACCACCATGTTCGCTTGGAATTAGCAGGACAGTTGGCGGGTAGATTAACGCAATGAATGGGCAGATGTGGAATTATGCACCACAGAAAGGGGGGAATACGCTGTTTGGGGGCTTAGCCACCCCACTTTGGCCCTGACAGGGCCGTGGCACCCGGCCTTCGGGTCGGGTGAGGGTTGAAACACCCCGCGCCGTTGTCGCATAACCCAATCCGCCAAGTGGCACCCGGCCTTCGGGTCGGGTGAGGGTTGAAACACCTATGCCAGCGCTCGATATGCTGCCATCATAAGGTGGCACCCGGCCTTCGGGTCGGGTGAGGGTTGAAACAAATTCGCCCAGGGCAGCGGACACGAGCGGGTGATGTGGCACCCGGCCTTCGGGTCGGGTGAGGGTTGAAACAGATAGCGAGCCGCACGAATCAACGGGTACCAGTGTGGCACCCGGCCTTCGGGTCGGGTGAGGGTTGAAACACGATACACTCGCAGCGTTTCAGTTCTGGCAATGGTGGCACCCGGCCTTCGGGTCGGGTGAGGGTTGAAACC